>JAUPKO010000010.1 GCA_030837395.1 Actinomycetota bacterium
GCAGGTGCGGTCCGCCACGTGTACCACTCATGCGCCCCGAGACCGACCAGGGCGATCACCAGCGCCGCCACCGATCCCTGTGCGACCTGCATCATGTCGTCGTGCCGCCACGCGATCAGCGCCACCTCGATTACCGCCGCCAACCAGGGGAACAGCGCCCAGCGGGAGCTGCGGGCCAGAGCGGCGTGGGCGAACACACTGACGAACGCGCTCATGCCAGCGACGATCGCCAGCACCCTGGTGAGCGACTCCGCCGGCGAGTACGTGCCACTGCCGTAGAGCACCGTCAACACCAGACCCGGCAGTACCGCCACGAACGCCACCCCGGCCAAGGCGGGCAGCCCCACCACCATCAGCGCCGAACGCAAGGCACTGAGCCGTTCCCCTGTGGGCCATGCCGCGACCAGCTTGGGGTAGGCCACCGACAGCGCCGCGGCCGGCAGCGCCAAGACGGTCTTGCCGATGGTTGCCGCCGCCACGTAGTAGCCCGACTCGGCGCCACCGAGGTAGTGCCGAGCAAGGAACAGGTCGACGGTGGAGAATGCGAACAGCCCCGCCACCACGGCTCCGGTCTTTCCGACGTCGCCGCCGGTCAGTTTGGTCAGATTGCCGGTGGGGGCGCCCAGGGCCACCCACATGACCAACGCGAGGCCGGCGAGCTCGCCGGCCAGGGTGGCGATGAGCGCTCCGGTGACTCCCCAGTAGTGCGCCATCACCAGGCCGGGGCCGAGTCGCACCGCCGTCGCCAGCAGGAACGACGCCGCCACCACACCGCTGCGCCCGGCCCCAAGGAGCAGGCCGCGGGTGACCGCGATGACCGTGGCGGTGACCAGGGTGGGGGCCAGGATGGCTGCTTGGAACGTGGTGGTGAGGTCGAGGAACTGCCGAATCGGCATCGCCAGCACGAGCAGGAGCACGACAACCGGCAGCGAGTACAGGAAGGTGCGGTTGATCGCCTGCCAGGCGGTGCCCCGGGTGAGCCCGCCGGCGGCACTGGTCCGGGCGGCTGAGGTTTGCAGCGCGGTGAGGGGAACGGCGACCAGCGTCATGGCGGCCAGCACCGCACCGAGGGCGCCATAGTCCGAGGGCGACAGGGTGCGGCCCACCACGGCGTGGAACAGCAGGTTGGCCACGCTCTGAATCGCCACGGCGATCAGCAGCGGGGCCGCCAACCGCGAGAGGCGCTTGCTCAGGCCGCTGGCGGGCTGGGCCTCGGTATTGGTCATGGGTTCTCCGACCATGGGCGTGGGACGTCGGGCGGTGCCTGGTGCCAGGCTAGCGGTCCGAGGGCCGTCGGCGTGCCCCGCGGCGGTGTCGCGAATGCACGGGCTGAGGCATAATTGGGGGTATGAAGCGCACGGTGGCGGGTCTGGCGGTGACGGCTGTCGTCGCTGGTTCGTCGCTGCTCGGTGCGTCTGCGGCCTTCGCCGAGGGTGCGGGTTACGGGGGCAACGCCGGCGAGTTGTCGGTCACCTGGGCGCCCCCCGTCGAGGGGGCTGTGGCGGCGCCGGATGTGCCCCCCGGCGGCGGACCGACGGTCGACCCGGAGAAGGTGGGGATCGTTGAGGCTGGCCCAACCCTGACCGTGATCGGGCTGGGCTTTCGGCAACTGACCAAGATCAACGTGCAGGTGGGCGAAATCGCGGACCTGGAACGCAAAACCGACATCACCGGCACGCTCACCGTCAATGTGCCGGCCCAGCAGTCCGAGGAGGTGCCGCCGGGTGCCAGTGTGCTCGCCACCGGGTTGTCGCCTTCCGGCACCACGCGCACCCTCGTGGGGTCGGTGCCGCCCAAGCCCTCGGGGGTCGCCCCGTCCAGCCTTGTCCCGTGGTTCGCGGCTGCCTTCGCCGCCGGTGGCGCCGTCGTGCTGGCACGGCGGGTGCGGCAGCAGAAGGGCGACGCGGCGCAGGTGGCGTCAGCCGGTGACGTAGGCGCGTAGGCCTGCTTCGGCCGCCGCGGCCTCCGCTCTGACCTGGGCCACCACTGTGGTCGAATCGAAACCCTGGCCGGTGGCGCCTTGGTGCTCGAGCGTGGCGCACAGCGAAGCCATCCGCAGCGCCCCGAGCATCGCCGAACTCGACTTCAGAGAGTGGGCGATGGCCTTGACGTCGTCGGCGCGGTCAGCCTCGAGACCGGCGGCGATTGACGCCACCCGTTCAGGTAGTTCGGCCAGATAGACCTCGACGGTGTCGACCACGAATCCGCGGTCGCCGATGTCCGACTCAAGGGCGTCGAGCGTAGCGGTGTCGATTGCCGGCTCGGCGGACTCATCGGCGGTGTCGTCCCCGTCCGGCCGGTCGGCGGGGGTCACAACTGCTCCGGTAGTGAGCATCGAAGCCTCCACCCGCCACACCGGGGGGCACGGCACTTGGGCGTCCCGGCACATCGACTCGATGGTGCGTGCGAGTTCGTGGAAGCACATGCCAGGCGGGTCGGCAGGCAGGACCACCAGGTCGAATCGAAACGCCACGACCTGCGCAACAGCCTCCTGTGCATCGGCCGCCGAGGTGACCTCCGCGCCGAGTCGCTCGACCAGCGCCGATGCCCCCGGATCACGGCCGTCACCGTGATTGCGGTCCGTCACAACAAGCACAGTGGGACGAGTCATGGTGCCCAGCATAGGGCTGACGCCGGCACGAGATGATGCACGCACACAAACGCCTGAGGCGCCGGGTGAGCGGTGGTGGCCGCTCGCCCGGCGCCTCAGGCGCAGTGGTTGCTGGTTAGTTGATGGTGGTGTTGCGGAAGGTCGCCTTGCCGGAGGTGCTCCAGGTGCGGAAGCCGACCTGCGAGCCGGTGGGCTCGGGCATGTTGCACTTGCTGTCGGCGAGGGCGCCCTTGAGGCTGACCACGTCGAACATCTTGATGCCGTCGATCGTGGCGTAGAGGCTGTCGCCCTTGGTCACGACCGTCACCTGGTGGGTGGCGTTGACATCAAGCCCGGCGGGCCACTTCACCTTGGCGATCGGGTTGCCGCACTCGGAGCCGTTGTTCCAGACGCGGAGCAGGAGGGCCTTGCCGAAGGACTTGTTCACGGCCTCGTAGCCCGGGTCGTACTGGAAGGTGTAGCCGCTGACGGCCGCGCCGTTGACAACCTTGGCCCGGGTCCAGATGCCGTAGCCGGAGCCGGAGACGAGCGTGGCCTGGGTGGAGTAGACCATGTCAGGGGAGGTGCGGGGCAGGATGGAGATCACTCGGGCCTCATTGCCGGCCGTCATGTCGACGTTGTTGCCGGTGATGCTGGCCTTGCCGAAGACGAGCTTCCACTGGTCGGCGGCGACCAGGCCGGTCTGGCAGCGGTTGATCATCTTGCGGCCGAACTCGGCGGAACCATTGGGGCCGGTGCCGGTGACGACCACGGTGTAGGCGCCGCAGGGGACCTTGTCGAAGGTGAAGGTCTGCGCCCGGTTGTAGGCGTTCTGCGACTCCTTGAAGCCATTGTCGGTGGTGGTGCCGGCGATGGCCACATTCATGGTCGGATAGGCGGCGCTGGAGCCGACCGGGCCGTCGAAGGTGACCTTGACGACGCCCTCGAGTTCGTCGATGCGAACTTTGGGGTCGACGGCCGCGGTGCCGGGGGCGCCGGGCTTCTCCAGCATGTACTCCTTGGAGATTTCACCGACGGCGTTGCCGTTGACAGCGCGGACCCACACGGACCACTTGCTGCTGTTGGGCAGCTTCACCTGGGCGCTGGTGGCGCCGACCGGCAGGTCAGTCCAGGTGGGGTTCTTCTGGGCCGGGTTGCGCACACCGATCTGGTACTTGGTCAAGGGGCCGTAGCCGGTCCAGGTCGGGGTCTTCCATGAGACGGTCGCGAGTTGCGCGTCGTTGCTGTCGCGCACGACCGACAGGCCGGTCGGGGCCGAGGGCTGCGGGCCGCGGACCAGCACCTTGGAGGGGGCGCAGGAGCCGTACTGGTTGCTGGGGACGATCTCCATCGCGTAGGAGCGGGCCGACTCCAGGCCGGGCACGACCTCGGTGGTGTCCGGCGAATTGCGCTGCACGAGGACGCTGCCGTCGGTCAGGGAGCGGAAGAGCACCGAGTAGTTGGTTGCCTTGGCGGCGCTCGCCGGGGCGTTCCAGGTCGCGTTCACGGTGCCGCCGTCGTCCGAGCGATTGACCTGCAGGCCGGTGATTCCGCCCGGGGCGAGGGGGTTGACGATGGTGTCGGCGGTGGCGGCGCGGGTGCCGGCGGCGTCGACCGAGGCGACGTTGACGCGGTAGCGGGTGCAGTTGCCGTTGCCCTTGAAGGTGAAGGCGGTCTGGGTGGCCGGCACGTCGTAGGCGAACTGGTTGACGCCATCGAAGATCGTGACGGTGTAGCGGACGGCGCCCGGGACGGTCTTCCAGCTGACGTCCAGCGTGTTGACGTCCGCGGCCTGACGGGCAACCTTGAAGGCGCCGGGGGCGGTCGCTGCGGGGGCGGCAGCCGCTGCCTGACCGGCGGTGAGGCCGGCGATGGCGGTGACGGCGACAGCACCGGCTGCGAACCTCGCGGCGATCGTGGTGGCCTTGACCATGGTGGTTTCTCCTTGGGTGGTTGGTGCGTTGAGTCATTTATCCCGCGCCAACTTCAAGGCAGACTCAAGGAACGTGCAGGGAACTCTGTGGACTGGCGGAACCGGGCAACTGGCGCGGAGCCGAAGCCGGGGGGCGGGCCGGCGGCCTTAAGAATCCCCCGGACTCTGCACTTCCCCGACTACCACCAATTAAGGCCGCCGGCCCGCCAGTCGGCGAAGGCTCCGCGTCAGTGGCAGGAGGCCGAGCCGGAGTCGATCACGCCGTTGTCCAGGCTGTGGAAGGCCCAGTCGTAGCTGTCCGGGGCAAGGGTGAGTTCGAGCACGCCGTGCTGGGTGAAGTCCACGAACTCGCTCTTGACCATGTTGCCCTTGTTGCGCCAGGGGGCATCGCCCTCGCCGGGTTCGTACACCACTTGGCCGCCGGTGCCGACCACGAACTGGCGAGTGCCCTCTGGGCTGGGCGCGCCGTCGGCGTCGAGCGTGCCGAAACGTTCATAGTCGGCCTCGTGGCCGGACAGCACGATCTCGACCTTGTTGTCGACCATGGTGGCGAACATGTCCTGCAGCCGGCCTTCGGGACCGCCCAGACCGGTCGACCAGCGAGGGTGGTGCATGAGGACGACGGTGCACTGGGCCGGGTTCGCGGCGAGGTCCTCGGCCAGCCACTTCTGCTGTGGCGAACCGGCGGCGCAGCCGCCCACCACCACGGTGCAGTTGGTGTTGAGCACCACCACGTGCCATTGGCCGAATTCGGTGGACCAGTAGCCCTGATCCGGCCCGGCGCGCTCGCCGAAGTAGGTGCGGAAGGTGTTGGCCTTGTGCACCTTGTACTCCTGATTGCCCAACGCCGGCAGGGTGATGTCGCGCAGCCGACCCCAACTCGGGTCATACTCGGTGTTGTAAGTGTCGGTCTTGGGCACTTCGTAGACGTAGTCGCCCAGGCCCAGGAAGCCGTCGGGATTGAGGCCGACCGCGATGTCCGAGACCTCCTGCGATTTGCACTCGGTTTCAGAGTCGACCCCCGGGTCAGTGGGATCGCACACCATGTCGCCGACCGCTACGGCGCGTACCGTCTCGGGCTGCCCCTCGCCGCACCCGCGCAGCAGCAACAAGCCGGCTACCACCACACCCACCCCGGTCACACCGGCGATGATCGTCCGGCGGCGGCTGAAGCGGCGGCTCGGGGCCGCGTTGCTGTCAGCCTTCGCCGACTCGGTGCCGGTCTCGTCGTCAGCGAGGTCGTCTGCGTTGCTCATCGGCGCAACCTCCGGGTCCACCACAGACTGCCTGCCGTCCAGATCATCGCCAGTAGCATCGCCACCGGGAACAGGTAGAGGCCCTTGCGAGAGGTCATCGAAGGCAGGTAGGTGATGGTCCCGGTGACGCCGTCGGGCCCGACCAGCCAGCCGTTCATCCAACCCTCCACCGCGATGTGGTCATCGGTCACCGCTTTCAGCGACCACCCAGGCGCGAAGGTCTCCGCGAGGGCGAGGATGCCCGGCCCCTGGGTCGATGTGACTTTGAAGTTGGCGGGGTTCAATCGGTTCCATTCCGGCTGATATTGTCTCGGCGCGGCCAGCGCCGCGGCCCCGCCCTCGGGCTCCCGGATCAACACCACGGAGACCGGTGACGCGACGGGGCGCAGTTTCACTTCTCGGTACTCCACGCGCGACTGTTCCTGGCCCTCCAGGTCACGCAGGCCGTAGAGGTAGAGCCGGGTCTCGACGGTGCCCGGGTCCGGCCGGACGAACACCTCGTACGGGGTCCAGCCGTCCCACGGGCCGGCGACCGGCAACCGCTGGCACAGGTCCGGACCTTTGAGGAACAGACAGATCTTGGGGTTGCGCAGTTTGACGGATCTGGCCTCCATGGTGAGTTGGTAGAGCGAGGAGGCACCCATGTTCGAGGCCGTGGCGCCCAGGCACGCCATGTGATCCTTGGCCGAGAGCGCGTAGGTGGGGTTGTTGGGATCCTCGCTGAGGATCTCCGCGGCTAGTCCGGCCTCGTCGGCGGTGAGGTCGTCGTAGCGGAAGCAGTCCTGCAGCGGTTCGAACGGCTCCAGGATGCTGCCGTTGAGGCCGCCTTCGATGGTCATGGTGTGCTCGCCTGCGGTCAGCGGCACACTCACCGGCGCCACGATCGGTGGGTTGACGGTCTCCTCCAGCACCGGCGCGAGCGCCTCGATCTTGACGTTGCGGTAGTCGGTGACGGTTCGGGGCAGTAGCCGCTCGCCGACATCCGCGTGCAGGATGATCTGGATCTGCTCCGCAGCATCGTCCACCACGACGAACTGCTCGAACGGCGTCCACTCGGTGCTCAACGCTGCTCGTGGCGCCCGAGCGCAGCCTTCGACGCCGACCTGCCACACGCAGACCTGCGGCCGCTTGCCCTCCACCTGGCGGTATTCCAGCCGCACCCGCAGCAACTGCCCGGGGGTCGGGTTGGTCACGACGAGTCGGGTACAGGCTGCGTGGTCGGCGGCCGACAGCCGGATTCCCTCGCCGTCGCCAGCCGGTAGCGGTTCCTTTTTCAGTTGCAGTTCGGCAGTTGGGCGCGGCTCGTAGTTGTTGCAGTCGTATACGTCCGAGGGGGTCGTGATCTTGGCGGGTGGGTCGGCTGGGACGTAGGCCGCGACCGGGGTGGCGGCGCCGACGCGCAGCGCGCGGGCCTCGGATCTGGTGCCGGGGTCGATGCCCCACTCGTCCATTGAGACGAACCGAGTGCCAGCCTGCACCGCGACGATGTCCGTGCGGGGCACGGGCAACTTCAGGGGTGGGCGGGTCGACACGACTCGCCCGTCGATGGCCACCGAGCTGGGGTCCGCGAGCACGAGCTGTTTGGCCGCTTGATCGACCGACGGCACCAGTACCGGCGCCGCCCGGGATCGCTGCGTGACCTGGAAGGATCCCGGTTCGGCGAACGACACTTTGGTGGTGGCCACCTGGCCGTCGTCCACGGCGGGCACCGGCCACTGCACGGCGTCCTCGGTCGCTGACGGGGAGTTGTCGATGAGCGCGGCCACCGGAGGTGTGGCCCCCTTCGGCAACTTGGGTTTGATTTGGGGCTTCACCGTGGTGCCGGTGCCCATGCTCCCGATCACCCCGGCTGCTGCTTCGGGCCGCCAGCCGACGGAGAGCATGTTGTCGTACTGCCGCACCGTGTCCGACGATCCGTCGCCCACCTGCCACAGTTCCAACGGGCCTTCCACGGTCTTGGTCACGCCCGGCACCTGTGCCATGGCTGCCGAGAGGATGCGGTCGTCGGCGAAGCTGCGGTTGGGTATGCCTCGAACGAGGTCGTGCCGAACGATCACCTCGGAGACCCCGATGCTGTCGAGCAAGGCGGGTACGGCGTCGAAGTCGCCGGTGAGCAGGGCGGTCTCCACGCCGCGGGTGTTGGCCTGGAAGCCGGGGGTGTCGCCGAAGTAGCCGTCCGGTTTGGGGGTGATCACGGGGTGCTCGATGAGCAGGTTGGCGATGCTGTCGACGCCGAAGAAGCCCCACGTGGTGGGCATCATGTAGTAGTCGTCCAGCGGCAGCACGAGGACCTTGCCCGAGCGCGTATCGGAGTCGATGGTGTCGGCCATGTCGCGCCAGAACTCCGGCACCCGCACGTGGGCCGCTGGCTGCAGGGGTCGTTCATCCGGGATCGCCTTGCCGGTTGCCAGGGGGTGCGGGTAGATCAGGGCCAGCACGGCGGCCAGCATCCCCACGCCGACCCCAACCGGCACGGCGAGGTCGCTGACCTTCGCTGACATCCGGCGCCAGCGGGCCGTGCCCCCGGCGCCGACCTTTCCTGGGGCACGAGCCTGCCGGGTTGCGGCCAGGCGGCTCAGCAGCCCCTCCACGAAGATCGCGATGAGGATCGCGAAGAGCGTCACCAGGACTTGGCCGAGTTTGCTCATGGGCTCGCGGAACAGCCAGAACATCGGCGCGTTGAGGTAGAGCCAGAGGTTGACATCGGCGAACGGTTCGTTGAGCCCCTTGGCCAGGAAGACGAACAGGCCCACTAGGCCCAGGCTGGTGAAGGCCACCCGGCGGCGCCGGTACAGGCCCACGAGGGCGGCCAGGAACACCACCGTGGGCAGCATGTAGCGCACCCAGATCCACCACGGTTCGTCGAGTTGGCCGGCGAACGGCAGGTACTGGGGTTTGAACCAGGCCCAGTTGGCGACCATCGTGAGGATGTTGGGGATCTGGTTGTTGATCTGCGACCAGGACCAGTTGGTGGGGTCGGTGAAGGTGGCGTTGGCCTCGGCGCCGCCGCCGCCGGTGTAGGCCTGGATGAACGGCAACATCCACCAGGCGTTGAGCAGCAGGATCCAGGGTGCCCCCAGAATCTGCCAGATGATGATGCGGCGCACCCCCTGCCAGCCTACGAAGAGGGCGCCGATCATGAGGGTGCCGGCCGCGGCCCAACCGGCCGCGACGACGAACATGGGCGGGTTGAACGCCAGGAAGGCGACGGGCCAGAAGAGCAGTCCGGCGACGGGGGCCGGGACCCGCCTGCCCAGGGCGATCCGGATCGCCAATCCGGTGATGATGGCGATGGTTGCCACGGAGATGATGTTCAGCGGGTTGGGCAGCCTCGTGAGGAAGAAGCCGTTCATCACCCCGAACGTGCCGGCGAAGACGACCGCGGTGTTGCTGCGCACGAGCGCACCGGCGACGAAGGCCATGCCGAACCCGACGCCGCCGTAGATGATCGTGTAGAACAGCCACTGCGCCACGGTCTCGTCGAAGCCGAAGATGCCGACGAAGTTGATCAGGATGAACTCGAAGGCTCGCCCGATGGTGTGGGCGGCTGACCCACCGCCGGAGATCTGGTGATTCCAGGACCAGGCCATCTCCGGTTGCCAGCCACGCCGGATGAACGCGCCCATATCGCCGGTGGAGATGAACGTCCCGGCCCGGAACCATCGGGACACGATGAAGGAGGAGATGACGAACACCGTGAGGTAGGCCCACACCCGCCGGGGCTTCTCACCGGGCGGCTCTCCCACCACGTAGACCGGCTGGGCGCGCCGCTCGGCCATGCGCTTGGCATGGCGACGCTTCCACCAGCTGACGGCACCCACGTGTCCATTGTGCGCGACATCACCCGGCGGCGCCCCGTAGCGGTCGAGTTGCGCGGGTGGCGGTTCCGAGTGCGTCATCGATGCGGACACGGCTGCGCCTACCCTTGAGCCATGAGTCCGTCTGCCATCACGTCTCCGCCCGCCCCCACCGGTCGCTTGACCCGGGCCGCACTCCGGGCAGCCTTGGCCACTGCACTCACCGAGGCGGGCGCCATATGGGCCTGGCAGGGGCCAAGGGGGGCCCCGGCGGTGTGGGATGAGTCCCGCGGACCGTCGGACCTGGACCTGTGGTGGGCGCCCACTGCCGACCAGAAGCGTGACGTCCTCGCGGCACTACGGCGGGTTTCGCCGTACGCGGTGGTGGCCGAGTCCGCCGACACCCGTCGGCTGCAGCACCTGAGCCTGGCCTTCGAGGTGGCCGGGGACCTAGCTGTGATCGACTTCACCGAAGGTGACTTGCGGGTGGGTGCGGTGCTGCTCGTCCCAGCTGCGGACATCACGGTCGACGACTCGGAGTCGACTGCGCCACGGCTGGCAGGTACGGCAGGGGCCGCCGACCTGCTGGTGCGGCCCTTGTTGCGGGGCAAGGTGCCGCCGGCGGCGCGGCTGGACCAGGCGCGGGCGTGCTGGGCCCAGGCGTCGCAGGCGCGGCGCGAGGCGGCGCTTGATCGGTGGCGCGGTCAGATCGGCGAGGAGGCCGACACCATCGCGGAGGTGCTCGGCGGCGACACCCCCGACGACTACCTGGCGCGCCGGGTGCGTGGCCGGCTGTTGCGGCGCACCATCGCGCCGAGCGGCCTGCGGGCGGCGTGGGCA
>JAUPKO010000141.1 GCA_030837395.1 Actinomycetota bacterium
AGGCTCTTCAAGTGCGGGACCATATAGGAACCGGGGAGGAAACAACGGCGTTCTGGAGGCGTCCTGATGAGGTCGGACCGAGCGCTGGCGCGCTGGCGGGAGGGTGAGGCAGTCCGCCTGCGGCTCGAAGGGCTCAACTACCACGAGATTGCCCGCGCCCTGGGCTACCGGACGAGGTCCGCGGCGTGGAAGGCCGTGGATCGTGCGCTGCGCCGAACGACGACAGCCAACGTCGAGCAGATGCGTGATCAGGCCGTGGTCGACTTGTTCTTGCTGCAGGAGCGGGCGTGGGCGGAGGCGTGTGCCGGCAAGCTGGGTGCCTTCGACCGGGCGCTTCGTGCACTGGATCAGCGGGCGAGGATCGTCGGGCTGTATCAGGAGGGCAAGCCGGACTGGGATGGCGTGAAGCAGCCAGTTCAGCGGACCTCACGGCCACGGCCTAGGTCGACGTGGCGGGAGCCGAAGGATCAACTCGAGCCTTACGGGTTGGAGGACGAGTCAGGCAGCGGTGGGCGTGATGACCTAGACCTGTTTCTGGTGCTGAAGGACCGCGACTACTAACGGGCCGGGCACGGACTCCGAATGTCGGGCCATCGCATCTGCGCCCGGCCGCCGGACCGATGGGACGCCTAGGCACAGTTGACCATCATGAAAGGCGAGGCTACCGGAACTGCCCGCCATCACTGGATCAGCTGTCCTCCTTGGTCCACCGCATTCACAAGGAAGTCACGGTGGGCATTTTGAAAGCCGAAGGCGAGCCAGTCGGGCCCAACGACAAGAGTGTCGTAGCCCCGCTGCTTCATGATGCCGTAGGCGCGCTCGGAGAACATCTGCAGGTCAGCGTTCGTCTGGAACATGTAGATCCGCGCGGGATTGCCCGTCTTCCCCTCTTCTGGACAGTTGAAGCCGGCCCAGGTGCCGTCTGGGGCTGACTCCCAGAGATCAGCATTCGGGCAATCGAGGGTTGCGAGCAACGCCGCAACGGGGTCTGCGCCGGCGGTTGCATCGGCCTCCGTGCTCGTTCTCTCTGCGGCTTCGTTGGATGCCGTCGTGCTGCTGCAGCCAGCCACGAGCGCGACACCACCAAGAAGGAGCGCGGCGCTCTTGACCCACTTCTTTCGACCTAGCATGCTCAACGCTCTCCCCCCTTCGCGTGCGCCGACATGGCACCTGCAGCCCAGTGTGCTCCAAGTTGTAGGAACGTGGCTACAGACACGAAGTAGGAGTGTTCCTACGTTCG
This sequence comes from Actinomycetota bacterium, assembly GCA_030837395.1. Lineage (GTDB taxonomy): Bacteria > Actinomycetota > Actinomycetes > S36-B12 > UBA10799 > JACJWR01. The sequence continues at coordinate 1,241 of JAUPKO010000141.1, forward strand.
TGGCATGCCCTACGAGCCGACCGCGGTTGCCCGGGCGGGTAGGGAGGTCTTCGGACGGCGACTGCGCGAACTCCGTGAGGGCAAGGACTGGACACAGGAGCGACTGGCGCTTGCCGCTGGACTTGACCGCTCGTTCTTGGTGGACGTCGAGGGAGGCCATCACTCGCTGATGCTGGACCGGGTATTCGACGTGGCCGCAGCCCTGGATGTCAGTGCGGACGAACTGCTGCGGTCTGGGCAAGAGGCGGCTTCGCCAAAGGCTCACGGGGGGCAGACAGGCGTTTGACCCACGAGCCCGACTCGTGGTCGTGCCCGTGCATCCGCCGGATGTGACGGAGGTTCGAGATGGCGCCCGAGTAGTTGCGGTCAACGCAGCCTCGGCGCCCTGACGCATGCCGCGGAGCTCGTCGATCAGGTGACTGTCCGCTCTAGTTGCTCGTGATTCGCGAGCGGCACCGTACTCGGAACGTTTCGCCCTGGTGGCGCGATCATCGGCGTTCCCGCGCCCAAGGTCCACTTTGCCGGTTCGCAGGCAGTCGCCCCTCGCGTCCGAGAGCGACGCCTCCCCTGAAGCCCGAATCGCACGACGCATCGGAGTACTCATCCTGTGCAGGGGCGTTCGGCCTCACGGCCTTGGCACGGCAGCTCACCGCGCAGCGGCCGAGCTAACGTCAGGCCGTCACCCCGTGCACCTACCGTCGCTCGCGTGGAGGTACACCGCTCGGTCCTGGTCGAGGCGATCATCGAACGCCCACCACCGCTGCCGTGGGTCTGCGACCTGCCCGTGACCGAGTCGGTCGAGTGGTGGCCGGGGACGCTGCTGTCCTGGCGGTGGCTCGACAAGGACGCGGGACTGTGGGTCGGGATCGTGCGCTACCGACGGGACGGGCTGCTATACGAGCATGCGGTCAACGGGGAACTGCTGACGGTGGTGGCGGGTGAGCGGGACGGCTACGGCGTGCAGGGGTAGGGGCCGTAGTTCGCGTAGGGGCAGACGGCTCCGGTCCAGATGACGCCCGTCAGGGTCGCACCGGACAGGGTCGCACCGGTCAGGTCCGCACCGGTCAGGTTCGCACCGGTTAGGTCGGCACCGGTCAGGTTCGTGCCGAGCAGGTCCGCGCCGGTCAGGTTCGCGCCGGACAGGTTCGCGCCAATGCAGAAGGCCCCACAGTCCGGAGTAAGTTCGCCTGGTCGCGAGCGGTTGGCGTCGACATCGGGGTGCGGCCCGAACCGGGCATCGCGCAGATCCGCGCCCCGCAGCTTCGCTCCGGAAATCACCGAGTTCGGGCCGCAGAGTGAGCTTGCGACCTCCAGGCAGCTCTCCTGCTGAGGGCGAAGTTTGCTAGACAGGTCCGCGCCAGATAGGTCTGCGCCGGCCAGGTTCGCTCCGGTCAGGTCCGCTTCAGTAAAACCCGGGTCGCTGCAATTTGAAGTGCAGGGGGGACTCGGGGCTGGGGGCTGGGTCGGAAAGGCGCCGGGCTCGTCACGTGTGCCACGGACCGAGTTCGCGTCGGGGTGTGGCCCGAGCCGGGCACCGCGCAGGTTCACT
>JAUPKO010000142.1 GCA_030837395.1 Actinomycetota bacterium
CCACCGGCGGTCTACGCCGAAGCGCCAGGACCGGTCGGTTCGCCGACGGTGCTGCTATATGCCCACTACGACGTGCAGCCCGCCGGCGACCTCGCCGCTTGGACCTCGCCGCCGTTCGAGCCCTCGGTGCGCGACGGCCGGCTGTACGGCCGGGGTGCTGCCGACGACAAGAGCGGTGTCGTGTTGCACGCGGCAGCCATCCGCGCCTTCGACGGCCGTCCGCCCTGCACGGTGCGCGTCATCATCGAAGGTGACGAGGAGTACGGCGGGTCGTTCGAGGACTTCCCGCGGCAGCACCCGGAAATGTTCGCGGCCGACGCGATCATCATCGCCGACACCGGCAATATCGAGGTCGGGGTGCCCTCCTTCACCAGCGCCCTGCGCGGGATGGCGATGGTCACCGTCAGCGTGGCGACGCTCGCCGATCCGGTGCACTCGGGCATGTTCGGCGGACCCGCCCCGGATGCTCTGATGGTGTTGATCACGCTGCTGGCAACCCTGCGCGACCCTGCCGGAGATACTTCGATTCCCGGCGTCAGTGGCTACGACTGGACGGGTGCGGACTTCGACGAGCAGCTGTTCCGCGACCAGGCCGGGATCCTCGCCGGCCAGCCGCTGACCGGGACCGGCAGCCTGGCCAGCCGGTTGTACAGCCAGCCGGTGGCCAGTGTGGTCGGGATCGATGCACCGGCGGTCGACGGCGCCATCAACGCGGTCGTGCCACGGGCCCGCGCCAAGGTCTCATTGCGGGTACCGCCCGGGACGGATCCGAAGCAGGCACAGCAGGCGCTGACTGCCTACCTGGTCGCACAGGCGCCGTGGGGCGTGCACGTCGAGGTGGAGGCTGGCGTCACCGGGGATGGCTACCTGGCGGACACCTCCGGGCCGATCTACACGACCATGGCTGCCGCGATGCGAACTGCCTACGGCGCGGACACGGTGGAACTCGGCTCCGGCGGCAGCATTCCGTTGGTGTCGGTGCTGACCGAGGTGTCCCCCGACGCCACGATCCTGCTGGTCGGGGCACAGGATCTGGCCGCCGCCATTCATGCCCCTGACGAGAGTGTGGACCTCGGCGAACTTCGCGATGCCGCGTTGGCGGAGGCGTTGTTCGTCCACCTCCTGGCCGATCACCGGAACGGGTCGGGACAGCAGTGACGTCCGGGAATTTCACCGGCTTCCCAGCCGAGGCGTTCGAGTTCTATGACGCGCTCGCGGCTGAGCCGACGAAGAGTTGGTGGACTGCACACAAGGATGACTACTTGCGCGACGTCCGGGAGCCGCTCGCGGCGCTAGGTGAGGAGTTGGCGACCGAGTTTGGGCCGCCTCACCTCTACCGGCCGTACCGCGATGTCCGGTTCAGTCGCGATAAGAGCCCCTACAAGGACCACCAGGGAATGTTCACCGAATATCGCAACGGTCTCGGTTGGTACCTGCAACTCTCGGCCGCCGGCCTGATGGTGGCCGGTGGCTGGTACGTGTCCACGCCGGAGCAGGTCGCGCGGTTCCGGGAGTTCGTCGACGACGACGACGCCGGTGCGCTGGCGAGCCAATTGGCGAAGTTGGCAGCCGCCGGGTTCGCGATTGACGGACAGCAGCTCAAGACCCGTCCACGCGGTTATCCGGCCGACCATCCGCGGCTCGCCGAATTGCGCTACCGAACCCTTTACGCTCACCTGCAGTGGCAGCCGGAGGAGTGGATGGGAAGCCGGGGTGCCGCGGGGCGGGTGGCGCAGGCGTGGCGGGGTCTTCGCCCGTTCATGGAGTCGCTGGCAGAGGTCGTCGGTCCAGGTGACTCGCCCACCGCGGGTGCGGGGAGAACGAAACCCGGGGCCGGTGGCGGCGCCAAGCCCGGAACCACCGGCGGCCAGGACGGTCTGCGGTGACGCGCACCCTGTCGATCGACTGCGGCGGTTCCGGGATCAAGGGTTGCACCCTCGGTCCGGACGGGGAACTACTGTCGGAGCGGATCCGGGTCAAGGTGACCTACCCGCTGTCGCCGCGGACCTTTCTCGGCATCCTCGACACCATTGCTACGCAATCGGCGACCTTCGATCGCGCCACCGTGGGACTACCTGGAATCGTCCGGCACGGACAGGTGGTCCACACCCCGCACTATCCCCGGCTGGCCGGCCCACGCACGGAAGTCGACCAGGACCTGGCACAGGCGTGGGCACACTGGGATCTGGCTGGGGAGCTGCGGACCCGGTGGGGCCGGGATGTGATGGTCCTCAACGATGCCGAGATGCAGGGTGCCGCTGTTGTGTCCGGCATCTGGCTGGAGGTCATGCTCACTCTCGGCACCGGCCTGGGTTGCGCGATCTTCGACGGTGGCTCGATCGCCCCGAAGCTGGAACTCTCGCACGCCACCGTCCGTAAGGGTCAGATCTATGACCAGTGGCTGGGCGCCGAGGCGCGCCGTCGACTCGGGGTCAAGAAGTGGAGTCGGCGGATCCACACGATGCTCGCCGAACTGCGCCCGGTGTTCTGGTGGGATCGGGTCTACCTCGGCGGCGGTGAGGCGAAGCGGGTGGTCGGACAGTTGCCGCACGATGTCGTCCGAGTGCCGAACATCATGGGAATTGTCGGCGGTGCGCGAGCCTGGGAACTGGCGGGGGCTTAGGCCGCCTCCGGGAGCCCCCGCTGCTGGCTACGTCACCCGCCAATTGCGGACCCAACTGCTCGCCTTGTAGCCCTTGACCCCGGGCTTCGGGGTGGCGGTGATCGTCGCCTTGACGACAACCCCCGGATATCCAAAGGTCTGCACCTTGACCCGGGGACCGGCGGCGACACTGGTTCGGCAGTAGACGATTTCGCCCCGTCTGGTGAGGTTCGGCGCGCACTGCACCTTCACTCCGCTGATGTTCCCGACAATGGCGATTTGGCACTGGTTGCTGGTGCGCGCCCAAGCCACCACCAACGTGGTGCCGTTACGCGCGATCCGGGTGGTGGTGGGCAGGCCGTTGACCGTCAACGGGCAGGCCGTCGGGCCGGTCGGGAAAATGTTGGTGACATTCACCGTGCCGGTCGGGGTGATCTCGGCGATTCCGCCGTTGGGTTGACCGGCGGCGTTGGTGTAGCTGACGGTCTTGGCACCGTGCGAGTTGACCTCGACGACCCGACAGGTGGCTGCCAACGGGACCGAGACGGTCCGCGACTGGGTCGCCTTCAGGCTGAAGGCGGCGTCTTCCGGCGGAAGGGTCACCGGATAGGTAGTGCCAGGTGTGCTGGCGTCGGTGGGCATCGTGCAGGTCAGGGTGAAGGAGTAGGCCACCCCCGCAGGCGCCTTGCCGGTGGCCCGCTTCGTCACGACGATCGAACCAGCGTCGAAGGTGTTGGTGGCCGTCACGGTGACGTTCGGTGTTCCCTCGGTGATGACCACCGCGTGGTCGACGTCCGGGTAATCGATCGACGTGGCGG
>JAUPKO010000143.1 GCA_030837395.1 Actinomycetota bacterium
CCATGTTGATCGTCAGCGGTTTGCGCAGGAAGCGTGTGAGCCACAGCAGTACCACGATCCCGATCGCAAACCAGATCATCCCGTACCGGGTGGACTCGGCGGAAAGGTACACCCACAGCAGCACCGTAAGCATGACGCCGATCACTGGCAGCACGATGTTCCGCAGGATGTCCCGCGGGGCGTGGATCTCCCGGCGCCGGAAGGCGAAGTACACGATAACGGTGAGGTTGACGAATGTGAAAGCGATCAGCGCGCCGAAGTTGATCAGCGAGGCCACGAAATCCAGGTTGAACGCGATCGCGAACAGTGAGACGGCACCCACGAAGATCACTGCGTAGGCAGGTGTCTGAAAACGGGGGCTGACGTAGCTGAAGAAGCCCCCAATCGGGCCGTGGCCATTGCGCCCCATTACGTAGAGCAGGCGAGACACTGAGGAGTGCGACGCCAGGCTGGAGGCCACCGTCGCGGCGAACGCGGCAGAGGTCAGCAGGATCTTGAATAGCTGTCCACCCACCTCGAAGGCGATTTGCGGCAGAGCGCTGTTCTCAAGGGACTCCTCGGTGAAGCTGGAGACGTCGGGGAACAGCGACTGCGTAAACCAGGCTGCGGTGAGGAAGATCCCGCCGCCGATCAACAGAGCGAGCAAGATCGCTCTGGGCACAGTGGAGGCATCCTTCGCCTCCTCGGTGTACATAGTGATGGCGTCAAAACCGATGAACGAGAACGCCACGATGGTCGCCCCGGTGATCACCAGTGATGTCTGTACACCCTCGTGCCACAGGGGCTCGGTGGAGAAGATCGTGCCGTTGCCCATCCCGTTCATCAAAGATCGGGTGGCCAGAATGAGGAAGACGCCGATGAGCACCACCTCGAAGGCGACCAGCACCATGTTCACCCGCGAGGTTTTGGTCATGCTGATCAAGCACATGGCGGTGATGACCGCGACGTAGACCACCACCCAGATCCACTGCGGCGCCTCGGGGAAGAACGAGTACATGTAGCTGCGGATGATCAGTGCGTTCACCAGTGGCAGAAGCAGGTAGTCCAACAACGCGGCCCAGCCGATGAGGAAACCGACGTTCGGGCTCATCGTCTCGGAGGTGTAGGTGTAGGCCGAACCGGCAGAGGGGAACACGCGGGTCATCCGGCCGTAGCTGATGGCTGTGAACACCATGACGATCAGGGCCAGCATGTAGGCTGTGGGCACCACACCATCGGTCTCATTGGAGACGATGCCGAAGGTATCGAACACCACCGTTGGGGTCATGTAGCCAAGACCCAGGCCGACGATCGCCCACATGCCCAACGTACGTGCGAGGTGCCCTGTGCCTGAGGGTGCGGAGGTACCTTGGGTGGTGCTCTCGGCGGTCATTTCTGGCTCCCTCCGGTGGTGGCGCTTCGCCGTTTCTCAACCTAGGGCATGACGTGGCTAGATTGGGTGCTATGCGATACATCGTTGGGTACGGACCAGAGCAGCGCGGCCTCGACGCCGTCAACTTGGCGGCCACACTGGCCCGGTCATCGGGGGCGACCCTGGACCTGGTTGTGGTGCTGCCCGATGACGAGCCGACTTACCACATGTATTCCCCCGATCGCGCCTACAACGAGGAGATGCGAAGGCAGGGCGGCGAGTGGCTCGACGACGGGTTCGCCCGCGTGCCAGCGGGCGTGAAGGTCGAGGGGCATCTGCAGGCGGCCAGCTCGGTCACCGAGGGGCTCATGGACGAGGCCGAGGACTCCGTCCGCGGCCGCGACGTGGCCATGATCGTGGTGGGCACCTCACGCAGCGTCCGCCTCGGCAGCATCGCCGATGGGCTGCTGCACTCAGCATCGGTGCCGGTCGCGTTGGCCCCCACCGGGTACGAGGCCCAGCCGGGCATCACCGGCATCACTTGTGCCACCGGGGTGCGTGAAGTTGATGACAATCCGCGCCAGTTCGCTATCGATGCGGCGGCGCAATGGCGGGTGCCGCTGCGGTTGATGTCGCTCGTGGCGGTGGGTGAGGGCGGCTCCGAAGAGCGCCGGCAGGAGTGGTCCGAACTGGCACGGCTCCACCTGGCCAGCATCGCCGAGCGGGCAGCGGAACAACTGCCACCGGAGTGTCCGGTCAGCACCGTGGTCGGACACGGCGGCACGATGGTCGAAGCGATCAGTGCACTGGATGTGCCCGAGAGCGAGGTCGTGATCGTGGGGTCGAGTCGGCTGGCCCAGCCCAAGCGACTGTTTCTGGGACGCACGGCCACCAAGATCATGCGGCACCTTTCAGTACCGGTGATCGTGGTGCCACGCGATTACGAGCCCCCAGCTGAGTGACGGGCCACTCAGGCGTGCGCGCGAAGTATGCGCACGCGATGTAGACAGTTGAAGTTGCGATTACGGTCTGTCCATGCACTTCGACAGGGGCAGCCACAGCCACTGCGCACAGGTTGGCAGCTGGGTTCCCGATCCTGTGGCTTACCGAGCCCAGACAGGCGGGCAAGACAACAGTCTCCTGCCACATGCGCCCAGACTTACCCTACGTCTCCCTTGAGCAGCCTGACGAAC
>JAUPKO010000144.1 GCA_030837395.1 Actinomycetota bacterium
CCAGCACGTGGCCATCTACATCGGCAACGGCCAGGTCATCCAGGCCAGCAACCCCTCCACAGGTGTGCACATCGAGAGCATGTACTATATCGGACAGCCCTCGGCCTACCGTCGCCTCTGATCCACGTGATGTCTCGCCCCGGTGAGCGCCGCCCGACGCCGGCGCTCGCCGGGGCGTGTGGTGTCGGTGAACCCTGTGCGCCCGGCGCATCGGCCCCGCTTCCGCCCGTAGGGTGGCTCACGTGACCCCGTCCCTCGTTTTGCCCGACCTGACCTTGTCTGACTTGGCCGGAACTCCCACCAGCCTTCGCGCACTGAGTCCGAATGGGCCCCTGGTGGTGGTCTTCGCCGCCAATCACTGCAAGTACGTCTCCAATATCGAAGCCGAACTCGGTCAGGTGGCCAACGAATACGCCCGTCGTGGTGTGACCGTGGTGGCCATCTGCAGCAGCGACGCAGGGACCTACCCGGAGGACACAATCGCCGGCCTCACCGCGCAGGCAGCGCGGGCCGGTTGGGAGTTCCCCTACCTCCTCGACCCCGAACAGCGCGCCGTCGATGCCTTTGATGCCGCCTGCACGCCGGACATCTTCGTGTTCACAGGTGGCGCTGAGTTGGCCTACCGGGGTGCGTTCGATGCGTCAACACCGGGCAACGGTGCCGTCGTCGACGGCGCCGAGTTGCGCCGCGCGCTCGACCTCGTGCTCGAAGGTGCACCGGTGCCGCCGTCGTCGGTGCGGATGATCGGGTGCTCGATCCGCTAGTCGGCCGCCGGCCGATAGGGCCGCGATGATGCGGTGGTCGGACTACTCGTCCGGCACCAGCACGGGAGTGTCGTGGTGGAGCTTCTTGCCTTGGAAGCAGGCCGGCAAGAAGGCATTGGTGATCACCATCAGAATCCCGCCGAGGGCCACTGAACCCACCCCGATCACGAAGACTTGCGCCGACGCCCCAGATCGTCGTGTAGCCGTAGTCCGGGTTGAGCGAATCGATGGTCGACCCCGACATCATGCCGAGGTCGACCTGCCGGCCGTCAGCCGGCCGAGCCGGAGGCGGCCGGGGATCCGGATGGTGCGGCCGAGCCGGAGGCGGCCCCCGACGCCTGGGCTTGTGGGTCGGTCACCCCGGCAAACGAGCCGGGGAAGGCGGACTGGGCCACGGTGGCGAAGAACAACGGGCCGAAACCAGCCACGGTGTCGGTGTTGGTCAGCGTGATTTGGATCGATCCGGTTGAGGGTTGGTAGTACATCTGGGTATTGAAGTTGCTGGTCTTGCCGCTGTGCCCGATGAACTCGTTCGGCGGCAACTCGTAACGCTCCAGGGCCAGGCCGTAGCCCGGGTCCATCGCGGCATAGAAGGGCGGCACACCGTCCAAGGTGATCGTCTGGAATTGTGTGCGCTGCTGCTGCAGTTCCGGTGTGATCATCTTGCCGGTGCCCAGCGCCTCGGCCCAGACCTTGAGGTCGGCCAGGTTTGAGATCATCGCGCCTGCGGCCCAGAGGAACGACGGGTCGACGTTGGGGGAGGCCAGGAACGTGCCGTTGTCCTCGTCGAGGTTGTAGCCGGTGGCGGTCGTCACGTTCTGGGCCGCGTCGGCCGGCAACAAGGTGCTGGTCAGGCCCAGTGGCGTGGTGATGCGAGTGGCGAGCTCCTCTTCGAGCGGGTTTCCGGTCACCTTCTCGATGATCAGCCCGATCAGCACGGTGTTGGAGTTGGAGTAGTGCCAACCCTGACCAGGCGCGAAATATGGCGTGCCGGCAGCTGCGAGCGACACCAACTCCTCACGCGGCCAGACCTTGGCCGGGTTCTCCGCCAACTGGGCGACGACCTTCGGGTCGGTTGAGTAGTCGTAGATTCCCGACGTCATGTTCAGCAACTGCTTGACGGTGATACTCGCACCGTTGGGGAAGTCGGGCTGGAACTCGCTGAGCTTGGAGTCCAGACTGAGCTTGCCCTCGCCGATCAACTGCAGCGCTACGGTGCCGACGAAGGATTTTGTGGTGCTGGCGATGATGAAGGTGTCGTCGGCCTTCATGGGGGTCTTTGCCTCGACGTTGGCATAGCCCTGGGTGATGACGGAATCGTCCTGGCCGGGGCGCCACACGCCGACGACCGAGCCGGGTAGGAAGTGATCTGCGGCGTAGGTGTCGACCACCTGCTGCAACTGCGCGGTGGTGGCGGGCTCTTGGCCGCCGATGGCCGACACGCTGGCGCTGGGGGAGTTGGCGGCGGCGGAACCGCTGGCGTCCGACGAACCGGCGGAGCCGCAGCCGGCCAGTAGTAGGACACCTGCTGCGGTGAGGGCGACGATCGAGGTGACGCGGGCAGGTCCTGACATGGGGTTACTCCGGCGTTAGGGGAACGGGTGCGCCAACCCTAGGCTGTGTCGGCGGCGTGAGCGTGGGCGGATGGCGCCGCCGCGCGCGTCGCGCGCTGCTACTCGTCGGGCACCAGCACAGGAGTGTCGTGGTGGAGCGTCTTTCCTTGGAAGTAGGCCGGCATGAAGGCATTCGTGATCACCATCAGAACGGCGCCGAGGGCCAGTGACCCGACCCCGATGACGAAGACTCCGCCGACGCCCCAGATGGTCGTGTAGCCGTAGTCGGGGTTGAGCGAATCGATGGCGCTCTGCACCAGGGCGTAGGTGAGGATCAGTGCTCCCAGCAGCGGAAAGATGAACTTGTTGAACAATGCCTTGGGCCCGTTGTGCAGGGACTGCTTGCGGAAGAACCACACCGCCGACCACCCGGTGAGCCCGTAGTAGAACGCGATCGCCAGGCTGGTTGAGGCGACTGCGTCCTGCAGCACGTTCGCCGAGATCAGGTTCAACCCCAGGAACAGCGCGATCGACACCACGCCCATCATCAGCGTCGAGAACGACGGCGTCATGTATTTGGGGTGGACCACCGCGAAGCGGCCCGGGATAGCGCGGTAAATCGCCATAGCCAAGGTGCCGCGGGCCGTGGGCAGGATCGTTGTCATCATCGACGAGATGGCCGACACCAAGACTGTGAAGGCCAGTAGTTTCGCGCCGAATTCACCGAGCACCGGTTGGGCCCAGACCGCGAAGATGTCGTTGGCGTCCTCCTCAGAGCTGAGCCGATCCACGCCCAGATACGACAGGGCGGCGAAGGTCACCGTCACGTAGATGACCATCAACAGAATCGTCGAGATCACCGCTGCCCGACCTGGTGTCTTGGTCGAGTCGTCGGTCTCCTCATTGACCGCCAGCGTGGTGTCGAAGCCCCAATAGATGAACAGGCACAGCAGGAAACCCTGGACGAAGGCCGACCACGACTCGATACCGAAGGGGTTAAGCCAGGCGATGTCGGGTGCCAGAGTGACAGATCGGAAG
>JAUPKO010000145.1 GCA_030837395.1 Actinomycetota bacterium
GGTCGCGGACGGGCCCTGCGCCATGTCTGGGCCACCAGCGACGCCGACGTCGTGGCCTACATGGACGTCGACCTCGCCACCGACCTCGACGCCCTGTTGCCACTGGTGGCCCCCTTGGTGTCCGGCCACAGCGACATCGCCATCGGCACCCGCCTGGCACGAGGCTCCCACGTGGCCCGCGGCCCCAAACGCGAATTCGTCTCGCGCACCTACAACGCGATGCTGCGGGCCTTCCTGGGCGTGAAATTCTCCGATGCCCAGTGCGGCTTCAAGGCCGTGCGCACCGACCGCGTGCGCGAACTCCTGCCGTTGATCGCCGACGAGGAGTGGTTCTTCGACACCGAGCTGCTGGTGGTGGCCGAACGGGCCGGGCTGCGGATCCACGAAGTGCCGGTGGACTGGACAGACGACCCGGACTCCCGCGTGGACGTACCGGCCACGGCCTGGGCCGACATCCGCGGCATGCTGCGCGTGAGCCGCGGCCTGATGAACGGCTCGATCCCATTGCAGTCCATCACCCCGCGCGCTGGCGTCGAAGCCGATCGCCGCGCCCGACTGGCCGGGCAGATCCTTCGATTCGTGGTGGTGGGCATCGGCTCAACGCTGCTGTTCAGTGCCCTCTTCTGGCTGTTCCGCGGCTTCCTCGGCCCGCAGGCGGCCTCGGTGACCGCACTGATGATGGCCACCGTGGTCAACACCGCGGTGAACCGGCGCTTCACGTTCGGCCTGCGCGGCCGGGACTCGGCGATGCGGCATCAGCTTCAGGGCTTCGTGATTCTCGGCCTCGCTCTGCTGATGACCAGCGGTTCGTTGGCGGTGCTGCACGCCGTCAACCCGACGACCAGCCGCGGGCTGGAGGTGGCCGTGCTCACCGCCGCCAACCTCGTCGCGACCCTGCTGCGGTTCGTGTTGTTCCGCGGCTGGGTGTTCCGCGCGGCCACCCCCGCCGAGGAGCTCGCCCCACGTCATCTGCGGGCCGAAGCTTCCGACGGAGCCATCGACCAGGGTGCCGGCGCGGCCGCCACCCCCCATGCCCCGACGTCCGAGAGGACCTCCTCATGACCATGCACGCAACACTTACCGATGAGAGCGCCGGCGTTGCTGCGGCCCCCACCGAACCGAGCGATACCCGCGACGCGGCCGCACCCGACGCCGGCCCCGACACTACTGCCTCTGCCCGCCCGTCGTGGCGCTCGTGGCGCCGTTGGGGGGTCTGGGCCCTGCTCGGCGCGACGGCCGCGCTCTACCTGTGGGGATTGGACCGTAACGGCTGGGCCAACTCGTTCTACAGCGCGGCCGTACAGGCCGGTGCCACCGACTGGACCGCCTGGTTCTTCGGCTCCTCGGATGCCGCCAACTCCATCACCGTCGACAAGCCGCCGCTGAGCCTGATGGTGATGGGCCTGTCGGCCCGCGCCTTCGGCCTGAACTACTGGAGTGTGCTGGTGCCCCAAGCGCTGATGGGCGTCGCCAGCGTCGGGTTGCTGTACGCGGGCATCAAACGCTGGTACGGCCCGGCAGCGGGGTTGTTCGCCGGCGCCATGCTGGCCGCCACCCCGGTGGCCGCGCTGATGTTCCGCTTCAACAACCCCGACGCCCTGCTCGTGCTGCTGCTCGTGGCCGCCGCCTACGCGATGGTGCGCGCGATCGAGAAGGCCTCGCCGGCCTGGATGACCTTCGCCGGCGCCCTGGTGGGACTGGGTTTCATGACCAAGATGCTGCAAGCCTTCCTGGTGCTGCCCGCCTTCGCGCTCACCTACCTGATCGCGGCCCCGACCGGGCTGGCCAAACGCCTGCGTGACCTGCTTCTCGCCTTCGTCGCGATGGTGATCGCCGGAGGTTGGTGGGTCGCCGTGGTGGAACTCACCCCCGCGTCGATGCGACCCTACCTGGGCGGCTCGCAGACCAACAGCGCCCTCGAACTCGTCCTGGGCTACAACGGCCTGGGCCGGATCACCGGCGATGAGGTCGGTTCGGTGGGTGGCCCCGGCGCGGTCGGCGGTGGCTACGCGCTGGCTGGCGGTGCGGCAGTGGGCGGCCCCGGTGGCGGTGGCCCCGGTGGCGGCGGCCCCGGCTTCGGCGGCAGCACCGGCATCGGGCGACTGCTGGACTCGGCGTGGGCCGGCGGAATCGCCTGGTTCATCCCCGCGGCGCTGGTGATGGGACTGGCCGCGCTGTGGCTCACGCGTCGGGCCGGGCGCACCGACCGGTTGCGCGCCGGGGCGCTGTTGTGGGGCCTGTGGGCGCTGGTCACCTGGGGCGTGTTCAGCTTCGCCTCCGGGATCATCCACGAGTACTACGCGATCGCGCTGGCCCCTGCTCTGGCTGCGCTCGTGGCGATCGGTGGGGCCATCGGTTGGGCGCAGCGTGACCGGCTCGCAGGCCGGTTGTGGCTCGCGGCCGGGCTACTCACAGCGGCGATCACCGGTACGTGGATCATGGCGCAGACCGGTGGCTGGTATGCCACCGTCGGCCTCCTACTCGGCGCCGTCGGCGCCCTCGCGGCTGTGGTGCTGGGTTCGCCTTACGTGCTCGCGCGTCGCATCGGTCGAGCGGCCCTGGTGACCGCCGCTGCGGCGATCCTGGTGGGACCGGCAATCTTCAGCGTGCAGACCGCACTGGCCTCACACAGCGGATCCCTGCCCTCAATCAGCCCGTCACTGTCCGGCAGCCAGGGGGGACCCGGCGGAATGGGCGGCCCCGGTGCCGTCACCGGCACAACCCCCGGCGGCGCGACCGGCACCACCGGCACCACCGGCACAACCCCCGGCGGCACCACCGGCACAACCCCCGGCGGCTCCATGGCCGGACCCGGCGGCGGTATGGGCGGCCTGCTCGACGCCCCCAGCGTCAGCGCCGAACTGGCCGCCACCCTCAACGCCGACGCTGAGGACTACACCTGGATCGCCGCCGGGGTCGGTTCGCAGACCACGGCCGGCTACCAGTTGGCCACCGGCAACCCGGTCATGCCGATCGGCGGCTTCAACGGCACCGATCCGTCCCCCACATTGGAGCAGTTCCAGCAGTACGTCGCCGATGGCCAGATCCACTACTTCATCGGCGGCAGCGGCGGCTTCGGCCCAGCGGCCGGCGGCAGTGGCGCATCCTCGGCGATCAGCACCTGGGTGGAGCAGAACTTCACCCCCGTGACCGTGGATGGTGTGGTGCTGTACGACCTCACCGCCCCGGTCGGCGATAGTGGTGCCCTCACCCCCGCCGACGCCTGAGGCCCCTGATATGTCCGAGCCCACGCCCGCCGCCACGTTGCTGGTGGCCGACGATGAACCGATGATCCTCGAACTGCTGGCGGCGAGTCTGCGCCATGCCGGCTTCGCGGTGATCACGGCCGCCGACGGCCCCGGCGCGCTGGCGGCGGCGCGGGCGGACCGGCCCGACGTCCTGGTGCTCGACATCATGATGCCGGGTCTGGACGGGTTGGAGGTGGTGCGGCGACTGCGGGCCGACGGCGACGAGTCGCCGGTGCTGTTCCTCACCGCGCGTGATTCCACGGAGGACACCGTCCGCGGACTTTCGGTGGGGGCGGACGACTACGTCACCAAGCCATTCAAGCTCGAGGAGGTGATCGCCCGGGTGCACGCGCTGCTGCGCCGATCCGGTGGTCGACGCACCGCTGCCGAGGTGGTGCTGACGGTCGGCGACATCGACCTCGACCCCGAACGGCATGTGGTCCGCAAAGCGGGGGTCGAGGTCGAGCTCACGCCCACCGAATTCAAGTTGCTGCATCTGTTCCTGCGCAATCCGGACCGAGTGCTCAGCCGAGCCCAAATCCTCGATCAAGTGTGGGAATACGACTTCGGCGGCGACTCCAACATCGTCGAGTCGTACGTGTCGTACCTGCGTCGCAAGGTCGACACCGCCGACCCCCGGATGATCCAGACCGTGCGCGGCATCGGCTACCGATTGCGCACCGCTCCCGGCACGAATCCGCCGACGTGAGCGCCACGTGGGCACCGGCATCGCTGCGCACCAGGCTGATAGCGATCGTGGTGGTGCTGGTCACCGCCGCACTGTTGCTCAGCGGACTGCTGGCCACGAGTTTGCTGCGGTCCTACCTGCTAGCCCAGGCGGATCGGCAGCTGGTGGACTTCGCGTCCTCACCCGCACTCGGCGATCAGTTGACAACGGCCGGGGGCGGCAGTCGGCCGTTCAGCCCCGGGGCACCCCCGAACCCACCCGTCACAGCAACGCAACAGCAACCTCCGCTGCCTAGCGACTTCTACGTGCAACTCACGACCGACACCGGCTCGGTGGTGTCGACCACGGCCGATGCCTTCAGCACCAGCGCGCCGGCATTGCCCACGCTCAGCGCGGCCGAGGTGACGTCCCGTGGGACCGCCCCCTTCACCGTGCCGGCCGCGAATGGTGAGGCGGGCTCCTGGCGGGTGGTGACGGCCCCGATCCAAGGCGGTTATGTGGCCGTCGCGCGCGATCTGGCCGACGTGTCGGCGATCACCGACCGGCTCATGGTGCTGCTGACGGCGATCGGCCTGGCGGTGAT
>JAUPKO010000011.1 GCA_030837395.1 Actinomycetota bacterium
TGATGGCCGCGTACTCCTCGTCGGTCAACCCTCCGCTGAACACCCGGCGGTCGTAGGTCGGCACGGAGGCCGCGGCCAACACGTCCCCGTTCGTGACGTCGAGCACGACCGCCGCTGCGGAGTCCGCCGGGTAACCCTTGTAGCGGGCAGCGGCGACGGCCGCGGCGAGTTCCTTCTCGACCGTGGCCTGCAGCTGCATGTCGACCGTCGACACCACACTCGCCCCGGTTACCGGCGTCGACTCGGACAGCACGTCACCGGTGACGCCGGTGCGGTCCAGTGCGATGCGCTGCAAACCGTCCTTGCCGCGCAGGTACTCGTCGTAGGAGGCCTCGATGCCGCCCCGGCCGATCAGCGAGCCCGAGTGCAGGGTGGGATCGTCCTGCACCTCCTCCTGGGTGGGGCTGCCCAAGTAGCCGAGTAGGTGAGCAGCGTTCGCACCGGGGCCGAAGTCGTAGTTGCGCATCGATCGGGTTCGTACCGAGACTCCCGGGTACTTGGAGGGGTTCTCGATCAGGTCCATCACGGATTCCACCGTGGTGTCGACCACCACCGGTGCGGGCTCGTAGGGGCCGCCGGTGAAGCACTCGGGGCCGGCGCCCTCGTCGCTGCACGACTGCATCCGGCCGAGCATGGTCGCGGGCGGTGTGCCGGTCAGCGCGGCGATGGTGTTGACCACCGAGGCACCCTGATCGGGCTGGGCGGCCAACACCGCACGGTCGACCAAGACGTCGGTGGCCGGGCGATTCGTGCTCACCACGCGACCGGCCTGGTCATAGATCAGGCCTCGGGGCGCCGGGATCGCGATATCGCGCACCCTCGCGTCCACCGCGGCCGCGGCCTGGCTGCCCTCGTCGATCTGCATCCACGCCAGCCGGCCTAGCAGGGTCGCGACCAGCGCCACGACGAGCACCTGCAGCACGATCAAGCGCCAGCGCGAGCGTGGTGTGACGCGGCCACGGGGACGGCGTTGGCCGCCCCAGCCGGGTAAAGCGTCGAGGGGCGGGTCGAATTCCTCGTCCCGGATCGGATCGGTCGGTTCGGTCATGGCGCCACTCCCATCCGTCGCCGGGGCTGCGGGCCCATGGTGGCCGCCGAGGCCGGCCACAGGGCCACGGCCACCAACGCACCGAGCGCGAACTGCCACACCAATGAGATCCCCGCTGCCAGCCCGAACGGCAGCGGGTAGCCGGCGATGAACTCGATGAGCAGCACGGCGGCCTGGGCCAACGTCGCCAAGGATGCAGCGAACAACACCCGTGCCCACCACACATGCGGCACCAGATACTGCTTGGACGCCGCGAAGTAGGCGATCAAGCACAGCACAAAGGCGTGCGCCCCCAGGATTCCGCTGGACGGCGGCGCCACATCCAACAGCAGTCCCCCGCCGAAGCCCAGCAGAGCCGCCTCATTGCGCGTCATCCGCATCGCTGCGACCACCACCACGACCGGTGTGATCGAGAAGGGAATCCCCAGCCGGGTGATGAACGCACCCTGCAATAGCACGGCGATGATGACCGCCGCCCAGGCGACACTGCGTGCTCGCCACCTCATCGGCCCACCCCCGACGTGATCAGACCCACCGCCGGGACGGCAGCCGGATCCTGGAACGGAACGTCAACCTGAGGTTGAGGTGCCGGCTCAACCTCAGGCGCAGGCTCGGCGGCGGGTTCGGCCGGGGGCTCGACGGTGCCGGCCAGGGGAGCGCGCTCACCTCGCTCGCCGACCACCGAGATGATCCCGATCAGGTCGAGCGCAGTGAGGTCCGCAGCAGGTTTGAGCCGAATCAACCGCCCGCCGGCCCCGTCATCATCGATCGCAGCCACCACCCCGATCGGCAGATCCGGTGGGAACGGCCGACCATCCTTGGAGCCGAACGTCAACACCGCGTCGTTGATCTGGATGTCGGCCAGTGGGTCGAGCACCCGGACCGACAGCGTGTTGGGGTCGCCCGTGCCGACGACCACACATGCCTGGCCGGTGCGCAGGATGCGCCCACCCACCGCGCTGTCGCCGGCGGAGAGCAGCTTGACCTCGGTCGTGCCCGGCGTCACGGTCGTGGTGCGGCCCACCAGACCCAGGCCGCTGATGACCGCCTGGTCGGGGGCGACGTCGTCGTCGGACCCGGCATCGACAAGCACGTTGGCCACATCGAGCGAGATGGTGGGGTAGGCCACCACGCGGGCCGGGATGACCGTCAGGTCTGCTGCGCTGAGCAGGCCGAGGAGTCGGTCGAGGTCGGCCACCCGCTGCTCACCGCGCACCTGGGTGACATCCGGCGCCTGCTCCTGCCACAGTCGGGCGCGTTCCTCACCGCTGGCGAAACGTCCGGTTTCCTCGATCCAGCCGACGGCCGGAGCCGCAATGGCCCCCGACACTGCCTGTAGTGGCCCGAGGGTGGTCGCTCCGACCTCCCGGATGGTGTCCGGAGCAACTCCGCCCACGAGGTCGAGCAGGACCAACGTCAGGCCCGTCGCACCCAGCACGATCACCGTGCCGCGCTTGCGCCGAGACATCGCAATTCCTCCTGGTCATGGGCATCGGGCGGCAGTGCGCCCCACATCGTCTACTAGTAAACGACGCTTGAACCTATTGCCGCGGTTCCGCCACGAGCACATCTCGAAGCGCCTCGAACTGCTCGAGGACCTTGCCGGTGCCCCGTGCAACGCAGTGCCGCGGGTCCTCCGCAACCGTCACAGTCATGCCCGTGGCATGGGCGATCCGCTCGGCCAAGCCGGGCAGTTCGGCCCCGCCACCGGCCAGGACGATCCCCCGTTCAAGCAGGTCGACCCCGAGTTCCGGCGGCGTGCGGTCGAGCACCGACCGCACCGTTCCCACGATACGTTCGATGGGCGCGTCCAGCGCTCGGCGCAGGTCCTCGGAGTGAACAATCACACTCTTGGGCAGGCCATCGACCAGGTCTCGGCCGCGCACCTGGGCGTGGGTGCGCTCCCGGGTCGGGAACGCTGACCCGATCTCGCACTTGATCCGTTCAGCCGTTCGTTCGCCGATGACCAGGCTGAATTCGCGGCGCAGGTAGTCGGTGATCTCGGTATCGAGGGCATCCCCGCCCACGCGCACCGACTTGCTGGCCACGATGCCACCTGCACTGAGCACTGCCACCTCGGTGGTGCCGCCGCCGATGTCCACCACCATCGAGCCGACCGGGTCATGCACAGGCAGATCGGCTCCGATCGCCGCTGCCATGGGCTCCTCGATCAGGAACACCTTGCGGGCGCCGGCGGCGTAACCGGCGTCACGCACCGCGCGCTGCTCGACGTCGGTGATCGCGCCAGGCACACAGATGAGCAGCCGTGGCCGGGCGAACAGGCCACTGGCATGCACCCGATTGATGAAGTAGCGCAGCATCCGCTCGGTGATCTCGAAGTCCGCGATCACCCCCTCCTGCATCGGCCGCACCACGGCAACCGACTCTGGGGTGCGCCCCTCCATGACCTTCGCCTCGGCGCCAACCGCGACGATGTCGCCGGTCTGGGTGTTGACGCAGACCACGCTTGGCTCGTCGAGCACGATGCCTTCACGGCGTGCGTACACGACCGTGTTGGCTGTGCCGAGGTCGACGGCCATGTCGCGGCCGAAGAGGCGGGAGATTCGAGGCATGGTGGTGGCTGTGGCAGGCGGTCAGCGAGCCAGATCGGGGAAGAAGATGCCGATTTCGCGCTCGGCGGACTCCGGCGAGTCGGATCCGTGAACGACGTTTTCGCTCAACAGCGTGGCGAAGTCGCCTCGAATGGTGCCAGGGGCGGAGTTCGCCGGATCGGTGGCGCCCATCATCGAGCGCCACCCGGCCACGGCACCGCGGCCGGAGATCACCCCGGCCACCAGTGGGCCGGAGGTGATGAAGGCGACGAGCTCGCCGAAGAACGGCTTGTCGACGTGCTCGCCATAGTGGCGCTCGGCGACCTCCCGCTCGAGGATGCGCAACTCAAGGGCCTCAAGCACGAATCCCTTGGTCTCGATCCGGCCGATCACCTCGCCCACCAGTCCCCTGGCAACGCCGTCCGGTTTGATGAGCATGAGGGTGCGTTCGGACACCAGTGACTCCTGAGCAGGTCGAAAGTGGACGGTCGGGCTGGTCTGCGCCAGCGCCGGTGACATGGGCCAGCCTACGGCAGAGCGTCAGCCGGATTGCGAACCCGGTGCGGCAGCGCCGGGGCGCGGCGTGACCGATGCACGCTGATCGGCCGCGGCGTCAGCCCGCCGTCCGTAGCGGATCGCCACCCACCACAGCACGGCGAAGATGCCGCCGAGCGCCACCATCATCGGTACCAGCACACCCGTGGCGATCACCAACACCTGCACGACCCACCCAAGGGCGACACCGAACGGCCTGGCCACCAGGCCGGCGGCCACCACGCACAACACCGCGAGCCCAGCCCCCACCCAGGCCGCGGTGGGCCCGTCGGCCGCGATCCCGGTGAAGTAGGCCACCGGGATGAACAGCGCCACCATGATCGCCTCAAGGATCAATACACTCGCACCGAGCACGCGCACGGTTCAGCCCCTTCCCAGCAGTTGCCTGGCATCAGCCACGGTAACCACCGAACCGGTCACCAGCACCCCGGCGCTCACAGCCAGGTCAGCGTCCGCCTCTGCCACGGCGAGATCCAGGGCCTCGATCATGTTGGGCGCGACCTCCACCA
>JAUPKO010000146.1 GCA_030837395.1 Actinomycetota bacterium
CCCACCCACTCCACGGAGCAGCCGACCAGCGAATTCGTCGCGTGGATCGAGGCCCTCGGCCTGTTCGCCGAGCGCTATGACCGCTTCGTGACCGCTGGGCACGCAGCTGCGGCGGAGCCGGCGCAACGGCACGCCACCTTCGTCGCCCGGGAGGTCGAGCGGTGGCAGCACCTGTGGGAGGTACCCGATCCGACGATGGAAGGGTCCGTGTACGGCACGAGGATCCTGCTGCCCGCACGACGTACCAGCCTGGCCACAGCGGTTGGTGCCTACCTGAGTCGCTCCTGACGAACGCGCGATCAGGCGCTGACGCTCGCCGGGCCGGCGAGCAGGTCGGCCAGAAACGCCCCGGTGTGACTGCCCTCGACGGTGGCGATCTGCTCCGGGGTGCCGGTGGCGACGATCGTGCCGCCGCCCGAACCGCCCTCGGGGCCGAGGTCGACCACCCAATCCGCAGTCTTGATGACGTCAAGGTTGTGCTCGATCACCACCACCGTGTTGCCCGTGTCGACCAACCGCTGCAACACCTTGAGCAGTTTGCGGATGTCCTCGAAGTGCAGCCCGGTGGTGGGCTCGTCCAGCACATAGATGGTCCGTCCAGTCGCCCGCCGTTGCAGTTCTGCGGCGAGTTTGACCCGCTGCGCCTCGCCGCCGGACAACGTCGGGGCCGGTTGGCCGAGCCGCACGTAACCCAAGCCGACATCCACCAGGGTGTGCAGGTGACGGGCGATCGCAGGCACGGCTTCGAAGAAGTGCGCACCCTCGGCGATGGGCATGTCGAGCACCTCGGAGATCGTCTTGCCCTTGTAGTGGACCTCCAGGGTCTCGCGGTTGTAGCGCGCCCCGTGACACACCTCGCAGGGCACATACACATCGGGCAGGAAGTTCATCTCGATCTTGATCGTGCCGTCGCCGGTGCACGCCTCGCACCGACCACCCTTGACATTGAACGAGAACCGTCCGGGCAGATAGCCGCGAACCTTGGCCTCCTCGGTGGCGGCGAATAGTTTGCGCACATGGTCAAACACGCCTGTGTAGGTTGCTGGATTGGACCGCGGCGTGCGACCGATCGGGCTCTGGTCGACGTGGACGACCTTGTCCAGGTGGCTGAGCCCCTCGACGCGGGTGTGCCGGCCCGGCACCGTCCTGGCGCCGTTGAGGTCCCGCGCGAGCACCCGGTAGAGCACATCGTTGATCAAAGTGGACTTGCCGCTGCCGCTGACGCCGGTGATCGCCACCAGGCAGCCCAACGGGATGGTCGCCTCGACTTTGCGCAGGTTGTGCTCGCGCGCCCCAACAATTCGCAACTCCCGGCCTGGCACCGGAGTCCGTCGCACCAACGGCACGTCGATCCGCTCCCGGCCCGACACGAACGCTCCGGTGATCGAATCCGGCGACGCGAGCAACTCCGACACGGGACCCGACACCACCACCCTGCCGCCGTGCTCGCCGGCCCCGGGACCGATGTCAACCACCCAATCGGCCGCGCGAATGGTGTCCTCGTCGTGCTCGACCACGATCAAGGTGTTGCCCAGGTCCCGCAATCGCACGAGCGTCTCGATCAGGCGACGGTTGTCGCGTTGATGAAGCCCGATGCTGGGCTCGTCGAGGACGTAGAGCACTCCCACCAACCCCGAGCCGATCTGCGTGGCGAGCCGGATCCGTTGGGCCTCGCCGCCGGCCAGTGTGGCGGCCGGGCGATCCAACGACAGGTAGTGCAACCCCACGTCGACGAGGAATTGCAGGCGCTCACCAATCTCCTTGAGCACCCGCGCGCCGATCGCGGCGTCCCGGCGATCGAGGTCCAACGAACCCAACACCTCGGCTGCCTCACCGATCGGCAGGGAGGCGACATCAGCGATCGACCGACCGCCGATGGTGACGGCCAGGCTCACCGGCTTCAGGCGGGCGCCGTTGCACGCCGGACACGGCACCTCTCGCAGATAGCCGGCGTAGCGCTCGCGTCCAGCGTCGGTGTCGGCCTCGGCGTGTCGGCGTTGGATGTAGGACACGACCCCTTCGAACCCTGTCGTGTAGGAGCGGTCGCGACCGTATCGGTTGCGATACTTGACGGTCACCGATCGCCCCTGACCTCGCAGGATCGCGGTACGAACCTTGGACGGAAGGTCACGCCACGGTGTGTCGAGATCGAACCCGAGATCGTCGCCCAAGGCGCCCAGGAGTCGGGTGAAGTAGTCGGCACTGGCACCTGAAGCCCACGGTGCCACCGCACCCTCGGCCAATGAGAGGTCCGGATCCGGGATCACGAGGTCCGGGTCGACCTCGTGCTGAGTGCCCAGGCCGGTGCACTCGGCACAGGCACCGAACGGTGAGTTGAACGAGAAGGACCGCGGCTCCAATTCCTCGAAACTCAGGCCGTCGAACGGGCAGGCCAGATGCTCGGAAAACACCCGTTCGCGATCCGGTGCCGCCGGATAACGATCGACGAATTCCAACGTCACGGTGCCGCCGGCCAACCGCAGGGCTGTCTCGATCGAGTCGGTGAGTCGCTGCTTGGCCTCGGGTTTGACCACGAGTCGGTCCACGACGACCTCGATCGTGTGCTTCTCCTGCTTCTTCAGCGTTGGCGGCTCTGCCAGTTGGTGCAGGATGCCGTCGACCCGCACCCGGGAGTAACCCTGGGTTTGCAGCGTGCGAAACAGATCGGCGAACTCACCCTTGCGTTCGCGAACGACCGGCGCCAGCACCTGGAAGCGGGTGCCGGCGTCGAGGTCGAGCCCCTGGACGACGAGCTGCTCCGGGTGCTGCCCCGAGATCGGCCGGCCGCACTGTGGGCAATGCGGTTTGCCGA
>JAUPKO010000147.1 GCA_030837395.1 Actinomycetota bacterium
CGGCGAGCTCGGCGGCAAGGTCGGCTTCGACCGAGATCGACTCCGACACGGGCTCGCTGAGCACCTCCTCGGCGGCAACCTGGTCCGCCACGGACTCGGGCCGCGGGGCCTCCTCGGCGGCGGCTTCGGAGATCGGCGCCTCGGCTGCTGCAGTTGCGTCGGTGGCCTCGGCGCCCAGCAACTCGGCCTCCCACTCGGGGGTCGGCTCGGCCTCGGCGTCACCGGCGGAGCGCGCCACCAGACCCTCGGCGACGGCGTCGGCGATCACCCTGGTGAGCAGCGCCACCGAGCGGATCGCGTCGTCGTTGCCCGGCACCGGGTAGTCCACGAGGTCCGGGTCGCAGTTGGTGTCTAGGACGGCCACCACCGGGATGCCCAACTTACGTGCCTCACCGACGGCGATGTGCTCCTTGTTGGTGTCGACGATCCACACCGCGCTGGGAACCTTGGCCATGGTGCGAATACCGCCGAGCGCGCGCTCGAGCTTGTCCTTCTCGCGCTTGAGCGAGAGCAGCTCGCGCTTGGTCAGGCCACCTGCGGCCGGGTTGTCGAAGTCCAGTTGCTCGAGTTCGGCGAGGCGCTGCAGCCGCTTGTGGATCGTGCTGAAGTTGGTGAGCATGCCGCCGAGCCAACGGTGGTTGACGTAGGGCATGCCGACCCGCGCGGCCTGCTGCGCGATGGCTTCCTGCGCCTGCTTCTTGGTGCCCACAAACATGATCGTCCCGCCGTGCGCGACGGTCTCGCGGACGAATTCGTAGGCGTTGTCGATGTAGCCGATCGACTGCGTGAGATCGATGATGTAGATGCCGTTGCGCTCGGTGAAGATGAAGCGCTTCATCTTGGGGTTCCAGCGCCGGGTCTGGTGGCCGAAGTGGACACCGTTCTCGAGCATCTGTCGTGTGGTGACGACAGCCATGTCATGCCTCCTGCGCCCGACGCATGCGCCGAGCTCGTGGTTGTCCGCGGTACGACGGTCGCCGCCCGCGCCTGACCCCCACCGAGTGGACCGCCCAAAGGACCGTGGCCCATCCCGCCGGCCCGTTCTGCCGGTGCGTGGGGATGCGATGTCACCGCAGCGTGATGCCACGTGCGGCGCACCCACATGCTAGCGGGCCCGCCGTCCACATTCGGCACCGCGGGTCTGGCGCCGCGCCGCGTCCGCCGATGGGATGGGAGCCATGCCCTCACACCTTCGAACACCCCTGCTGACGCTGCCCGCGGCACTGGTCACCGCCGCGGTGGCGGTCGGTGCTGCGCCACAGACCGCCCCGGGCGGGCCCTTCCGCCCACCGGTCTCACCGATCACCGTCCTTGCGTCGTTCGATCCGCCGGACCAGCGGTGGCTTGCCGGGCATCGTGGCGTCGACCTCGCCGCCGCCCCCGGCGCCGAGGTGCTCGCCGCGGGTGCCGGCACTGTGGTATTCGCCGGACGGGTTGCTGATCGCGGTGTGGTGTCGGTCGACCACGGCACCTTCCGCACCACCTACGAACCGGTGGACGCCTCGGTCGCGGTGGGTCAGCAGGTGGCGGTCGGTGCCGTGCTGGGCACCTTGGGTGAGGGTGCCCACTGCTCGCTGAGGTGTGTGCACTGGGGCGCGCGAATCGGCGAGGAGTACATCGACCCGCTGGCGTTGATCACCGCCTACCGCCCTGTGCTCAAGACGCCGCTGCGATGAGAGCGTGGGGTGGCTCAGCCGATCATCTCTGTCATGGCCCCGCGCAATTGCAGCATGGCCCTACTGTGCAGCTGACTGACCCGACTCTCCGTCACGCCCAGCACCTGCCCAATCTCGGCAAGCGTGAATCCCTCGTAGTAGTACAGCGCCACGATGATCTGCTCGCGCTCGGTCAGCAAATGCACCGCACCGCCGATGGCCTCGCGCAGCGACTGGCCCTCGTAGGCCTCCTCGGGGGCGGCGAGGCGGCGGTCCACCACGGAGTCGCCGAGCGTGGCCGTCCCCTCGCTGCCATGCATCAACTCGTCCAGCGCCGCCACGTTCGTGTAGGACACCGTGGCGAACAGGTCGTGCAGGTCATCGACTGTGAGGCCGACTCGGGCGGCGACCTCCTCATCGGTGGGTGCGCGGCGCAACTCGTTCTCGAGCTCGACATAGGCCCGCTCAACCTCACGGCTGCGCGAACGTACCGAACGGGGCACCCAGTCCAAACCGCGTAGTTCGTCAATGATCGATCCGCGGATGCGGCTCAGGGCATAGGTCTCGAACTTCAGGCCGCGTTCCGGCTCGAACTTCTCGATGGCGTCGATCAGACCGAACAGCCCGTACGAGACCAAGTCGGCGTTCTCGACCGTCGAAGGAAGGTTGGCCCCCACACGGCCGGCGATGAACTTGACCAGCGGCGCATAGTGCAGGATCAGCCGGTCTCGTGCCTGCTGGTCGTTGTCGGCCTTGAACTGCTGCCAGAGTAGGTCGACCGTTTCAGACCCGGGGGTGAGCACTGGCATACACCTTCCGAAGTCGATCAGCTGTCACGTGAGTGTAGATCTGAGTAGTGCCCAGACTGGCATGCCCGAGCAATTCCTGCACCGTACGCAGGTCAGCCCCGCCCTCAAGCACGTGGGTGGC
>JAUPKO010000148.1 GCA_030837395.1 Actinomycetota bacterium
AGGGCGCCGATGCGGTTGATGACCGGCTTCCCGTTGAGCAGCAGCCAGTCCCAGTCGTTGATCGATGTGGCGCGGACGCGCACGAGGACCTCGCCCTCGGCGGGTGACGGCGTCGGGACGTCCCGCAGCGACAGCATGTCGGGGGTGCCGTACTAGGTGTAGTACATCACCTTCATGAAGAACCCCTCGGAAGAGTCGCCCGGTTGCCCGAAGGCCGACGGCGCCGTCGTCGCCACATCCTGCCAGCCGGACCTGCCTCAGCGCTCTCATGGCCGTGGGCCCGGGCGATAATGGGTGGATGCCCCTGCCCCGTGGACTGCGCCGACTGGCGTGGATCGCGGGCACGATTGCTCTGACGGGCATCGTCGCGCTCGTCGCCATCCTGATGCTCGCTGCTCCCGACCCCCGGTCATTCGCGTCCACCCCCGCCGTCACGGGCGGACCGGCGCCCAAGGTCGTCGACGGCCTGACCACCCTCGCCTTCACGACCGGCACCGGCGAGGATGTGCAGCTCACGTTGAGCACGACCGCCGGCCCCGTCAGCTTCTGGAGCGGAGTGAACCTCGGCTCGTCGGTCCCAGGGCACAACCCAGGTGAGCTGGCCATGACGGCCACGGACTACCGGCGGTGGTTGGACCAGATGGGGCAAGCAGGAGTCCGGGTGCTCCGCGTCTACACGATCTTGCCACCGTACTTCTACGAGGAGTTCCGCGACCACAACGAGCGCAACCCCGACTCGCCGCTCTACCTCCTGCACGGCATCTACCTCCCCGACGAGTCGTACATCAAGACGGGTGACCTGCTGGCGGACTCCATCACGGACTCCTTCCGCACGGAGATCCAGGACGCCAGTGCAGCCGTGAGCGGCGACCTCGAGCGAGCCCCGCAGCTGGGAAGGGCCAGCGGCACGTGGACCGCCGACGTGTCCGCATGGCTGGCCGGCTGGATCATCGGTGCCGAGCTCGACCCAGTGGCCATCGACGAGACGGATCGCGCCAACCAGGACTACCCCGAATTCAGCGGCACCTACTTCGTCAGTGCGTCGGACACGGGTCAGACAACCCCCACCGAGAGGTGGCTCGCTGAGCGCATGGACGACCTGGCGACGGCCGAGGTGGCCCGTGGGCGGAGCTCCCCGATCGCGTTCGTGAACTGGCCCACGACCGACCCCCTGGAGCATCCCGCCGAGCCCATCGACATTGAGGACCTGGTCGGGATCGACGCCAACCACGTACGACCTACGGCCGCATGGCCCGGTGGTAGCTTCGCGAGCTATCACGCCTACCCGTACTACCCGGACTTCCTTCGCTATGAGGCTGCCTACCAGCAGCCGCTTTCGAACGGCAGCACGGACCCGTACGCCGCCTACCTCCTCGATCTCAAAAGGCATCACGCTGAGGCGGATCTCCCGATGATGGTGACGGAGTTCGGCGTGCCGTCGTCACTGGGGTCGGCGCACTACGGGACGAACGGCCGGGATCAGGGCTTCCATCCGGAGCCCGAGGCCCTGCAGATGGACGCCGACATGCTCCGCTTGTTTAAGGACATCGGCCTCGCCGGCGGCCTGCTGTTCATCTGGGTCGACGAGTGGTTCAAGTTCACCTGGAACACCATCCAGCGGACCCTCGCCGTGGACCCGGAGCGTCGTGCGCTGTGGTTGGACCCACTGACGAACGAAGAGTTCTTCGGGGCCG
Organism: Actinomycetota bacterium; assembly: GCA_030837395.1. Classification (GTDB taxonomy): domain Bacteria; phylum Actinomycetota; class Actinomycetes; order S36-B12; family UBA10799; genus JACJWR01. The sequence goes on from JAUPKO010000148.1 coordinate 1,695, forward strand.
TCGCCATGGACCCCGTGCCGACAGAGCCGCGCACCTACTACGAGGAGACCGAGGGGATCACGTCGGTCACAGCTGCCATGGACGCTGCCTACCTGCGGCTGACCACGCAGTTCGACGATGAACCGGAGGAGCCCGTCGTCTACGCCTTCGACGTGGTCCCCGGCGGGCTTATCCCGCCTGGCGCGCGCGCGGACGAGGCAACGGCGGACATTGCGTTCATCTACGACTACAACGCAGAGACGATGACGGCCTATGTCCGTGAGGAGATCAACCCAATCCTCCTTGACCGCGTCACGCCCGAGGACCTGCCGCCGTCGGAGTACCCGGGGTGGTCGCTACAGCGCCTCACCGCGAACCGGGCCTACCCAGCCGTCAATGGGTTCCCTGAACGCCCGGCCGAGTTCTACGAGATCGGTCACATGATCGAGGGCAATGTGAATTACGCGGATGCCGACTACGACTCACGGGCCACGTGGGCCTGGAACCGGCGGACCCTGGACATGCGCATCCCATGGGGCATGCTCAATCTCAGTGATCCGTCGTCGAAGACCGCTTTCGTACCGGTCAACGGAGAGGCGGAAGCCGTGCCGGTGGAACGGATTGGCCTGACCATCGACGCCGCCACCCAGCCCCCCATCGAGTTGGAGATCGACTGGGAGCCATGGCAGAAGGCGGAGTACCGCGAGCGGATCAAGCCGGGGATGCTGGCGCTGTCCCAGGCGCTCCGGGACACAGCGCAGTTGTCGCCGGCGGAAGCACCCCTGGAGACGACGAGCCCGTGATCTCAGCGGCGGATCGCGGGGTCAGTGGTGGCCGGGTCCCGCGTCTGCTCGTCGGATGCGAACTCCTCGTCATGGAACCCGGTCCGAACGTTCTCGCCCCACTCTGACTTGCTCGTGCGGATGCGGAGGATGGCACGAAGCCGCACGAACGCGAGGTACTGCCGGTAGCCGAAGTTCTCCGCGAAGATGGCGAGCCCCATGTGCATGAGATCGCGCCAGTTGGGGTACCGGCGGAAGGCCCGCTCCTCCATCATGATCACGCCCAGGCTGATGAACAGGCCGTAGAACGTGACGAGGCTGAGCATGAGGGCGAAGGTGAAGGGGTCGACCAAGCCGAGGACGAACCCAACTGCGACCAGCGTCACGCCCGTGACGGTGATGAGCGGCTCGAGGAACTCGAAGATCCAGTAGAACGGGACCGCGAGCATCCCGATGCGTCCGTATCTGGGATTGAACGTCATGCGTCGATGCTTGATGAGCAGCTCTCCGAGGCCCCGCTGCCAGCGGTCGCGCTGTCGCACCAGGGCTGCTAAGTCCGATGGCGCCTCCGTCCAGCAGATCGGGTCGGGGAAGAAGGTGATCCGACACGGCAGCCCCTGCTCGGCTCGCTGGCGGCGTATGCGCACGACGAGCTCGGCGTCCTCTCCCACGTTGTCCGCGTCGTATCCGCCAGCGCTGATGATGACGTCGCGTCGGAACAGCCCGAAGGCGCCGGAGATGATGAGCAGCATGTTCCAGCGCGACCATGCCAGCCGCCCGCCCAAGAAGGCCCGCAGGTACTCGACGATCTGGATGTTCCCCAGCAGGTCGCGCGGTGTCCGGACCTCGGTGATCTGTCCGCCCTTGACACCGCTTCCGTTGATGATGCGGACGATCCCGCCGGTCGCCACGATGTCCGGGTCCGACTGGAACTCCCACACGAGTCGCGCGAGGGCGCCGGGATCCATGATGGTGTCCGCGTCGATGGCGCAGACGAGCGGATACTGCGAGTAGTTGAGGGCCACGTTGAGGGAGTCCGCCTTGCCGCCGTTCTCCTTGTCGATGACGATGACGCGTCGCTCCGTCACCGATGCATGAACGCCTCGGACGGGCTTGGTCGTCAGGCCCGAACGCGGGCTGCGATCGATCGGCACGAGGGTGAAGACCTCGGCAAGCACCCTCATGGTGCCATCGGTCGAGCCGTCGTTGACGATCACCACCTCCAGCTCGTTGAACTGCGTGCGCAGCAGCGCCTGAACAGCCGGCACGATCGTCTTCTCCTCGTTGTATGCCGGCACGAGGATGGTGACCGCCATCGACAGCTTTGAGTGGCCCACGTAGCGGTAGTCGCGCATCGGTCGCAGTGCGACATACCGGTGGACCGTCCGCCAGCCGCTGAAGACGAAGGCGAAGTAGAAGATGTTGAGGGCGATGACATAGAACAGAACGACCGAGTCGAACCACAGGAAGAACTCCCGATAACTGTCGATCCAGTCGTCGATGGTCACGGCACGACGGTGATCATTATCGGATCACCGGTGACCAGCGGGCGGTTCTTCTTCCTGCGCAGGATCGCGATGCGGTACGTGTAAGTCGCACCCACCGTGCCCGTGTCATCGATGCCGAACGCAAACCGCCCCTTGCTTGTCAGGGCGATGGTATCGACCGTTCGCCAACGGTCGCCCACGAGCACTTCCAGTCGGGCCCGACGCCCCCGTTCCCGCGGTCGGCAGCGTCCGGTGATGATGACTGAGCTCCCTTCCCTCGCGCGGCTGGCCGGGCCCACGTTCATGCTGACCGAGGGCAGCGGCTCAGGTGCGGGCTGGATCGGCGATGCGTCTCCTGCGGGTGACATCGGAATCTCGGCATCAGTGGGCGGGGACGTCGGGACGGCCCCTGAGGCCCTCTGTGGAGACTGCAGGATGACGATGGCCGGCACATACGAGGAGATCGGGGCCTCGAGCGGGTTGTTGCCAACGGCGCCTCGAGGTGGGCGCTGCTCGACGAAGTCGCCGTCGAAAACCACCCGACGGGCCCGGGGAGGCGCGGCGGTGATGGGGCTGGCTTGCGAAGGGGACGGGGCGGCGGGGGCGACTCATCGCCCGTCCTTGCCGTGGCCGGTGCGAGCGCACTCGGAACATTCGGCGTGTCGTGGCCGGGGTGTCCGGAGGGGGCCTCGGAGCCAGTCTCCGACGGCGCTTCCGTGGGGACCGTTGCGGTCGCGTGCACGCCGATCGAGGCACCCGCTGCGGCCACGGCAAGGACGGGCGATGAGTCGCTGCCGTGCACCGATCGGTTGGCGCCGACGGATCCTTGCGTCAGGATTCCCTCGAAGTCCTGGCCGGTGTCGGCGGCCAGGCGAGCCGCCATGATCGTGGCGAAGGTGATCTCCTCTCGCGCCCGCTCGGCCGCGAAGCGGTCGTCCGAGGCGGCCAGTCGTCGCAGGGCCGCGAGGCCGGGTGACCCCATCTGGGCGAGTGCCTTCGCCGCAGCGCGCCGGACGAACCAGTCGTCGTCGCTGACTAGTTGGGCAAGGATGGGGATGTCCGACTCGTAACCCGCGGCTCCGAGAATGAGCGCCACTTGGGTCCTCACGACCGGATGCTCGTCGTCGAGGAGGTGGCGGGCGAAGATCTCGAGCTCGGCTCGCTGCTGGTCATTGGCGTGCGGCGCGCAGGCGACGAGGGCCTTGAGCGCCTGCACCTTCTCCTCGACGACCCCCCCCTACGGAAATGATCTCGAGGACCGGCATGGCCCGGGGGTCCCCCACGAGCGCCAATGCCCGGGCCAGACCGCAGCGCACACGAGAAGTCACCTCGGGTGCGGGGTCCGCCAGCTGCGCCACGATGCCGTCCACTGCCCAGCTGTGGCCTATCCGTTCGATGATGCGCTCGTCGGGCAGATCCTGATTGATCAGCGCCGTGATCAGGACATCGGCGGCCAAGGGGTCAGCCATGCGTTCGAGGCTGCCCGCCGCTGCAAGCCGCACGGTGGGTTCGGAGTCGGTCAGGAAGGGAGCGAGCTCCTCGGGCCGCAGTGTGGTTCCGGGATAGCCGGCCATTGTGACGGCGAGCCCGCGCTTCACGTCGCTGCGAGACTTCAGCTGCTTGCGAAGCGCCTGACTGAAGCCGACCTTCTCGGCGGCATTTCGCATCCCCTCGACCCGGTCCTGCGTGCGCCAGTCCGCGCTCATGGCGCGGTCGCTCATCTGGATGTAGTCGCTTTGCGCCTGGTGTCCTCCGCGCGCGACCATTCGATAGGCCTTCGCCATCTGCTGGGCGTCGTCATCGACCCAGGCTTTCCAGAGGCGGTCACGGAAGCGTTCGGCCCGTCGCTCGCGACGGTCGCGGGAGATCTTGAACCCGATCACCATGGCGAGGAGGACGAGCGAGACCACGATGATGACAATGAGGAGGATGACGACAAGCCCCAGGCTGCCCTGGAACATCGCTGCCTCCCCGCCGTCACCCATGTGACAGTCAATGGTAGGACCTGCCGGTGGCGAATCCTATGTTACTCGTGAGGTCAATGTGGCGAACGAGTCCACCCTCCGCCCCTGATCACCGGAGCGGCACGCCGGGCTTCAGTAGCCGAGGGCCTGCGGCACCTGGCGCCAGGCGCCAGGCGGGCACTGTCCCACCGGGCGTCGCAAGCGCCGCGGCCGTCAGCTCGGTGTAGCCGCGGGGCAGGAAGGCCACGCTGATGGTCGCCGGGCTAGTGATGTCGATGAGGTCCCTGACGAGGAATACGCCGTCGGGCGGCAGGCGGAACCGCCGGTACGCCTGCCCGCCGTCGGGGACATCGACCTGGTAGTACCAGTAGCCGCGGCTGCACAGGCCGCTGGTCGTCACCTGGAAGGTGGGGCCGATGTCACTGACGAGGCCCGGCGTGAACGACGTGATCGCGCAGGCGGCCGGTGCCAGCGGTGGCGGGACGTCGGACGGCAGGGTGAACGTCCACGA
>JAUPKO010000149.1 GCA_030837395.1 Actinomycetota bacterium
GCGGGTGCGGTGATTTCCGCAGTAAGCACTGACCTGGTCGCGGTGGCCTACGACGAGGCCGGTGCCGGCCCCACCGCCCTCGGGATCGCGGGCGGAGCCCTTGGCTACTACGCCATCATCAACCTGCTCGAGCGAGGCGCGACGGCAGAACGCGAACGCCTGCGGGCCAGCGAACTCGGCCCCGAGGAGGGCGAGGTCGCGGCGGCCACGCCGACGGAGGCCCGCAATTTGTTCGTCGGCATGATCATTGACGGGATTCCCGAATCTGTGGCCATCGGCTTGTCGATGCACATGGCGATGGTGGGGGTGTCGGTGGCGCTTGTGGGGTCGGTGTTCGCCGCGGGACTGCCGGAGGCAATCGGTGTCTCCGCCGCGCTGTTCGCCGGGGGCTATAGCTTGCTGCGGGTGCTGGCGCGCTTCTCGGTGGTGGTGCTCGTGGGCGCCGTGTCCGGGGCCATCGGATTCCAAAGCATGATCGGCGCCCGGCCCAACCTGGTGGCGGTCATCCAGTCAGTCGCGGCTGGGGCGTTGATCCTCGTGGCCGTCAACGAGATGGTGCCCATCGCCAACCGGGGTGTGCAGCGCCGGGCCGGCCTGTTCGCCGCAGCGGGCTTCGTGTTCTCGGCCGCCCTCACCTGGGCCTCTGGCAGTGGCTGATTCGGCGGCGCTGCGAGGGCCACAATCGCGCCGGCAGCCTGCGTTCGCTAGTTCGTCACCTTCACTGTGCCGTCGATGATTCCCTTGCGCAGGGCTTCGAGCTCGGCGACCAAAACCGGCGGCACCGTGCCTTCGAAGGTGTGGAAAGGTGCCAGGCCCACGCCCCCATTGGCCAAGGTGCCCTCCTGCGAGCCGCCCGCGAACGTGCCGTCCACCACCTGCCCGATCGCCTCGAAGGTCGTCACGTCGGTGTGTTTGATCACCGACGTCAGGTAGACATCGCGGTTGCTCGGGTCGGACTCGTATTGATCCGAGTCCACCCCGATGATTCGCAACGTCGACGTGCCCAGCTCCGTGGCCAGGGCCGCGGCCCCGGTGCCAGCCAAACCCGCCACCGGCATGATGATGTCGGCGCCCGAGTCCGCCAGCACACCGGCTGTGGCCCGGCCGGCGTCGATGTCCACGAAACTGCCAGTGAACACCCCCGAGTTCGTGGCCGGATCCCAGCCGACGACCTCGACTGTCGCGCCATGGTCCGAATTGAACCGGGCGACGCCAGCGGCGAAGCCGGACATGAACGTCGTCACCGGTGGCAGGTTCTGACCGCCGAAGGTACCCACCGTGCCGGTCCGGGTCAGCCCCGCGGCCAGGTAGCCGGCCAGGAAGGCGGCCTCATCGGATCGGAAGGTCTGCCCCAGGACGTTGTCGGCACTGATCTCACCGGGGCCGAAGGTGTAGTCGACGATGGTGAACGGCACGTCTGGGTTGGCGTTCGCAGCGGCCTTGGTCGCCTCGGCGAGCAAGTAGCCCACGCTGATGATGATGCTGCATCCCTGGTCGACGAAGGTGGCCAGATTGGTGGGATAGTCGCTGGCCGTGGTGGACTCCAGCACCACCGGCCGCACTCCGAATTCGGAGGCCGCCCGCGTAACCCCGGCCATGGTCGTCTGGTTGAAACTCCGGTCGTTGATGCCGCCGACGTCGGACACCAGACAGGCGGACTGAGCCGCCACGGCATTGGAGGGCGGTGCGCTGCTGGTGCCTGACACGCCGCCCCCGCAGGCAGTCAGTGCCCCGAGCACCACGGCGGCGAGGGCTGAAACTGACCATCTCGCGGACATTGGGTCCCTCCTCACTGCGATGAGTTGCGGCCTCGCTGGGGGTGGGGCCGGTATCTCCTTCGACGGTAAGCCCTGCGAACGGATGGGTCTCGCCGTGGGTCGGCGCCTTGCGCTTCCTACACTGGAGGCGTCTGCCGATCAACCAGGAGGGGGTGTCACGTGCGGCTCACCGCCACCTCGGTTGCCCCCACGCTGCGGGCGTCCGCTCCGGTGGTCGCGGTCATTGCCGGCCTGCTGGCGCTGAGTCTGGGCGGCTGCGGCTCGTCGTCGCCTGTTGGCGCGCCGCAGTCTGCCGCGCCGAGCCCGATGTTCGCAGGGGGTTCGGGCAACGCCACGGCGCCGGCCAGCGCGCCCTCGGTGACTGTCACGGTGACGACGACAGTCACCGCGACGACCCCGGCCGAATCGCCATTGCGGCCCCCGGCGCCGGTCAGTCCCACCGTCGCGCAGTCGCCCCTCACTCCAGCGACTGGACAGGCGCCCACGCCACAGCAGGTGCTGCAGGCGGTGCAACGCACAGGGGTGCCGTTGGTGGTCGAGGACGGTTGGGATCAGGAGTGGGACCTGCCCAGCAGACAGTCCGACTGGTTCCCCATCGGCGTCATGCTCCACCACACTGCGGCCAATCAGCCGGGCATCGCGCCCTCGCGGCAGTTTCTGTTGGACTACCAGAGCACCATGGTGCTCACGGACTACGACGGACTGGCAGGCGGCGGGCGCGGGTGCAACGTCCTGATCGGCCGTGACGGCACCGTGTATCTGATGCGGGCTACCCGCGGGCCACATGCCGGTATCGGGGGTCCGATGATGCTCGGGGCTGACGAATTGCCGTCCGACAACGCCAACGGTCGCCTGTTCGGCATCGAGATCGAGAGCGCCGGAACCTCGGCCGAGGTGGTTCCCGGATCAGACTTCGTCGACGGTTTCGGCGAAGCTCAGGTCGAGTCGACGGCGAAGGTGTCGGCGGCGCTTCTCGCCCTCGTCGGGCGCGGCCCGGAGAATCTCACCGACCACAAGGCCTGGGCCGGGGTCAAGCAGGGCAAGCCGGACTTGGTGGGCGATTCCCTCGAGACGTTCCGGGCACGCACCCAAGCCGTCATGGGGTAGTGCGCAACG
>JAUPKO010000150.1 GCA_030837395.1 Actinomycetota bacterium
ACCCTGATGAGGATCGTTCCGACCGCAGCCCCCACGACGCCGACGCCGATCCCCAGCAGGAAGGCCGCCAGCCCCTCCTTGTGGTTGCCGAGGCGCGAGGCCTGCACCCCCGAGAACACGATCACCGCCACCAGTGCCCCGAGCGGGTCGACGAGCGTGCCCTCCCAGGCCAGGATGCGGCGGATACGCGTCGTGGGACGGACGAAGTCGAGCAGCGGACCAACAACCGTGGGACCGGACACGATCAGGATGGCCCCCGCCAGCAGCGCGAGATTCTGGGGAAGGCCGAACAGCCAGAGCACGGCCAACGTCGCGCAGGCCCAGGTGAAGGCGCCGCCGACCCAGACGAGCGTGCGGATCAGCCGCCTGTCCTTGTGCCCGAGGGGCTGCTCGAACAGTTCCATACCGCCGTGGAAGAGGATGAGCGCGACCGCGAAGCCGACAAGCGGCGAGAACAGGTCGCCGAACATCCGTGCTGGATCGAGGAAGCCGATGGTGGCTCCCGCCGCGAATCCCGCCGGCAGCAGCAGCAGGAGCGCCGGCAGCCGAATGATCCGGGCCAGCAGTTGGCAGGTGGTGGCCAGCGCCACGATGATGGCGATGCCAGCGAACACCTCGCGCGCCTCCACGTGCGAACCCTACTGCCGGAGCCGAGAACGGGGCAGGTCATGATCGAGCTCGACCAGGACACCTTCGCCGAGTTCGTCGCGGAGGCGTTGGCCGAGATCCCCGCGCAACTCGCGGCCATGATGGACAACGTCGACGTGTTGATCGAAGACCAGCACGACACCGAACCGGACTTGCTCGGCCTCTATGAGGGCATCCCCCTGACCGAGCGCGGCGACACCTACGCCGGTGCCCTGCCGGACCGGATCATGATCTACCGCCTGCCGATCCTGGAGATGTGCGACACCGTGTTCGAAGTCGTGGACGAAGTGCGGATCACCGTGATCCACGAGGTCGCCCACCACTTCGGAATCGACGACGAGGCCCTCCACGACTTGGGCTGGGGTTAGCGCCGCCGACCGCGGATCGTGTCGGAGGCGTCCCTGCGGGGGCTACGGCGCTTGTCCGTGGGCGCCCGCCGCGTGCGCGTTTTGCCTTCACGCCCCCTTCGGGACGCCTCCGCCCCGCCCCGCTCCCACGCCGCCACACGAGATGCAAGCCGGGGCCGAAGCGGGGCGGCAACCGGGCGGCCGTAAGAATCCCCCGGAATCAGCACTGTGTCCGAAAACCGCAGCCTAAGGCCGCCCGGTTGCCGCCCCGAGAAGGCGCTGGCGTCAGCGACTCAGACCCACTTGGCGAGCCACAGCGACTCGCCGATCACCTCAAGGTTGGCCAACTCGGATTGTGCCTCGTCCACATGGTGCTCCTCGGACTTGAGCAACTCTTCCATCATCACGCGGGTGCCCGGGTCGCCAGCCTCGGTGCAGATGGCGACGGCACGCTGGTACCGGCCGACGGCACCAAGTTCCATCTCGTAGTTGAGCCGGAACTGTTCGATCGCGGACTCACCGACGCTGACCGGGAACAGTCGCTGCATGTTGGGGGTGCCGTCGAGGAACAGGATGCGCTCGATCAGCACCTCGGCATGCTTCATCTCGCCGATGGACTCGTCGTAGTACTCCTGCGCCAACTTGGTCAGACCCCAGTCGGCCGCCATCTTGGACGCGATGAAGTACTGGTTGACGGCGGTCAACTCGGCGGTGAGGGCCTCGTTGAGGATCTCGATGACGGCGGGGCTTCCCTGCATGATGTGGCTCCTGTGGTCGGTGGGTCGGTGGCGCACGCGAGCGTTGCGGCCCAGGTGCGTTACGGCGTCGAGACTAGCGCAGCGAGGGGGCATTCAGGGGCGCCACAGGCACCTGCCTCATGGCCGCCGAGCAGGCGGCAGAGCGTGGGCCGGCAACCACCACACCCGCCCCCGGCGCCACAGGCAGCGGTGATCTCGGCGACCGTGCGCGCGCCGTCATCGATGGCTCGGGTGACGGCGGCGTCGTTGACCACCGCGCAGTGGCAGACCAGCATGGGACCTCAATCCGAGAATCGCCGGGGGCGCGAGCATCCGATGAGGGGACGCCGCAGGCTACTTAGGGGATCCTAACCGCAGCCGGATAGATTTTCCACGCCTCCCTGCGGTGCCATACCTTGGGAGGGTGGACGCGAGCTCGGATCAGTTGAGCGGTTGGCAGACGTTCCTGCGGAGCATCGAGGAGGTGCCGCTGCTGAATCTGTGGTGGCCGCTTGGTTTCGCGCTGCTCACAGTGCTGCTGATCGTGCTGGCCGTGTTGCTGGTCAGGCGACACCATGGGTGGTGGTTGCTGTTGCTGGTCCCGCTGACGCTTCTGTCGCTGCTGTTCACGCTTGGGTTCGCGGCGAACTACCAGTTCAGCGGCGTCACCACGCTGGGTAAGTTGCTCGGAGTGCCGCCGTACGACCCCGGCTCGCCGGACCAACTGGCCAACCCCAAGGGCACGTGGCCGCGCGGGCAGGTGATCGAGACGACCATCCCTGGTACCTCAAGCGGAGTCGGCACCCACTTCGTGATGGTCTACCTGCCACCGCAGTACTACACCGACCCTGAGGCCACGTTCCCGGTGATCTACGCCTTGCACGGCACCCCGGGGACGACCGACCCGCGTGGGGAGGACGTGGGCCCGTACGACATCTTCGTCAACTCCGACGCCGATAATCCTGCGGCGGAGGCGGCAAAGGCCGGCCACCCGGTGGTGGTCATCGCACCGGTCGTGTCGCCCATGAGCATGGACACCGAGTGCGTCGACGGTCCGATGGGCAAGTGGGCCACCTACCTGACCGAGGATGTCCCCGCCTGGGCCGCGCAGTACCCGCGACTGCGTACGGGCGCGGCCAGCACGGCGATCGGGGGCTTCTCGATGGGCGGCACCTGCGCGCAGGTGACGGCCCTGCGCAACCCCGACCAGTACTCGGTGTCGGGCAATCTATCGGGGGATCCCAAAGCGTCCAACGACAAGGGTGACGCGGCGTTGTTCGGCACAGGGCCGGGCGCGGAGGCTCCGGCAGCCTATGACTCCACCGCGATCATCACGACGCAACCTCAGTCACGCACGGTGCGGCTGTGGTTGGGGGTGGGACAGTCAGACGGTGAGGCCGGTTTGCTGCCGGACATGGCCGCTTTCGTCACCACCGCGCGGAGCCTGGGGATGACGGTGGAGTACGTCACCTACCCCGGCGGCCACAGCTTCGACGTGTGGCGCCCAGCCTTCAAGGACTGGATTCCGTGGGCGGCCTCGTTGCTCTACGAAGCGCCGCCCACCGACGGGCCGTCGTCCTCGCCCTCGTCGTCTGCGTCGGCGTCGTCCTCGTCACCGTAGATGTCCGCGTACGGGTCGTCGTACTCCTCGTACTCGAAGTCGTCGTCCTCGTCATCCTCCGCAGCGGGCGGGTGGTACGTGCTCCCGCCGGAACCGGACAACTCCTGACGAAGAGCATCAAGGTCCATAGACGGCGTCGAGTACTTCAATCGACGTGCGACTTTGGTCTGCTTCGCCTTGGCTCGGCCGCGCCCCATGGCTCGACCCCCTTGTAGGTGATGGACTAGGCAACGTGGCATGAGCCTACCTGTTCGATGACGCCGATGACACACGGGTCAGCGACTAATTCCGCAATCGGTTGCGGGCCGGGCACCGGGGTGTCACACTGCCAAAGGGTCGATGACCTGCACGGTCGGTGGCAACCGAGTCCGCCGACCCGACCTTCCGGGAGGCCTGCGATGGGCGGATCAGCGACGGTTCCGGTGTCGTCCGCCGACCCTGCGCCCACTGATGACCTGGGCCCGCTGATGACTCCTGGTGAAGTCGCCAAACTGTTCCACGTCAACCCCAAGACCGTCACCCGTTGGGCCCGCTCGGGCAAGATCACCAGTGTGCGCACCCTGGGCGGGCATCGGCGCTACCTGCAACGCGAGATCGAGGCGCTGCTCAACCCCGGACCGACGACGGCCGGTACGCCCCGCTGAGCACCGCCGCGCCACCCTGGCCGCCCTTAGCCTCCGCATCGCCGTGCTCGCCGGCCTCACGTCGGCGCACGCCGCCAACGGCCCAGGCGTTGACTCCGCGTGATGTCAGCAGGTGCACGGCGGCCTCCGAAGCCTCGGCCGCCACCACCGCCACCATGCCAAGGCCCATGTTGAACGTGAGCTCCAGATCCGCTTGCGCTATGCCGCCGCGCTGCCCGATCAGTTCGAAGATCGGTGCCGGCGTCCAGGTGGTGCGGTCGATCACCGCGGTGCGGTCGGCCGGCAGCACCCGCGCGATGTTGGCCGCGATACCGCCGCCGGTGATGTGCGAGAGCGCGTGCAGGCCCTGGCCGAGTTCATCCGACAGCGCGAGGCAGTCCTGCGCATAGATGCGCGTGGGCTCGAGCAGTTCCTCGCCGAGGGTGCGGCCCAACTCGGCCACATGGGTGGTCAATTCGGCGCCGTCGTCGCCCAACAGCACGTGCCGCGCCAGCGAGTAACCGTTGGAGTGCAGCCCGGACGAGGCCATCGCCACGAGGACGTCGCCGGTCGCCACCCGCTCGGGGCCCAGCACCTTGCTGGCCTCGACCACGCCGGTGCCGGCGCCGGCAACAGATCGGAAGAGCACACG
>JAUPKO010000151.1 GCA_030837395.1 Actinomycetota bacterium
GGATCGCAACAACAGTGCCAGGTTCGCAGGCTTCTCGGCCATTCGCCGCACCATGTAGCCGTACCATTCGGCGCCGTAGGGAACGTACACCCGCACTTGCTCGCCGTTGGCCGCGAGCCTGCGCTGCTCATCAGGTCGGACACCCAGCAGCATCTGATATTCGTACTGGTCGGGGCGACGCCCCGCCCGAACGGCCAGCGCCTCGGACACCTCGATCAACCGCGGATCGTGAGTGGCCATCATCGGATAGCCCTCGCCTGCCATCAGTTCCTTCAGGCACCGCACATAGCTCAGGTCCACCTCGGAGCGACCTTGGAAGGCGACGCTCTCCGGCTCCTTGTACGCGCCCTTGCACAACCGCACCCTCGATCCCGGCCCAGCTAGATCGCGGCAGTCGGCCTGCGTCCGGCGGAGATAGGCCTGCAGCACGGCGCCGGTGGTCGGGAATTCGGCCCGCAGGGCTGCCACCGTCGCCAGGGTGCGGTCGGTGGTCGTGTGGTCCTCCATATCGATGGTGACCGTCGTGCCGACTGCTTCAGCCGCCTCGGCTATCAGCAGCGCGTTCTCGGTGCAGATGGCCACGCCATCCCGCGGGAGTGATTGTCCGATGGCCGACAGTTTGACCGATACCTCTGCGGCTGCCCCCAGACCTGTCGTGGCCAGCAGTGCCAACAACTCCAGGTAGGCCTCCCGCACGGCATCCGCCTGCTCGATCGTCAGGGTGTCTTCACCGAGGTGATCGATGGTCGACAGCAGTCCGCTTGACGCCAACTCTGCTGCCACCGCCACCGCTTCCTGCCCAGTGTCACCGGCGATGAACCGCTTCACCACACCGCGCGCCACGGGCGCATTGACCGACAGTTGGTGCAGCGTCTCGCTGCGAGACGCAGACAGCAGCACCCGACGAATCACAACTACCTCCCTCTCGGAATCAGGAATCGTCGTCCGAGGAACGGGAAGAACGCGAGGAACCCGAAGAACTGGAGCCGCGGCCCGACCCGGAACGAGAACTTGAGCCGCTCGACCTGCTCTTGGTCGAACTGGACTTGGTCGAACTGCTGGACTTGGACTTGGACTTCCCCGCGTTGGAGCCGGGCAGCGGGGTGGAGGGATCCAGCATCGCTTGGATCGTCGGCGCGACCACCCGAACCAGATCATCCTCGGACATGGACGCCAGCGGTTCCAACTTGGTGACGTAGCGACTCACGGCGATACCGATCAGGTAGCTGGAGATCAGGCCAACCCGCAGCCGGGCATCCGGTACCCCGATCGACCTGGCCAGCCGGTCCAGCACCGACTGTTCGAAGAAGTCCTTGACCCCGGCCGCAGCCTTCGCCCCGGAGGCACCGGCGCGGAACAGCGCGATCAGGTCCTCCCGGTTCTCCTCGTCGCCGAGCGTGTCCAGCGTCACCCGGACAAGTCGCTCGCCCATCCCATCGAGCCCCGGCGCAACCAACTGCGGTACCGCGGTTGCCGGATCGAACGGCAGTTTCATCGCCGCCGCGAACAACTGGTCCTTCGACCCCCAGTACTTGCCGACGACCGACGGTGCCACCCCGGCCGCCGCCGCCACCCCCTTCACCGTGGTACGCATGTAGCCGCGGGCGTGAAAGGCCGCCCGGGCGGAGTCGAGCACGGCTTCACGTACGTCTTCGTTACCCATGGTCGACAGCCTAGGCCCATCCGCGCGCCCGTCCCACCCGAACGCCGAGCCGCCCTCCCCCAGCCGCCCAAAGGTGGAGCCCCTCGCCAGAGACGTAAAGCGCAGCAGTCTCCGGGGAGGGGCTCCACCGTCGGGCGGCGGTCGCGGTCAGCCGGCGGCGGTAGCCGGTGAGCCGGCGGCGGATGGCACTTCGGGTTGTCATTTAGTTGGCATACGATTGTCTTTCAGTAGCCAGCGCCTCATACTTAGGACCATGGACCCCAAGGCCGCCGCTGACGCCCTGATGACCGAGCACCCACAGGAATGGGTCGGTGCTTTCGTGTCCGAGTTGCTCAACGATCTCCGGGCGGAGGATCTGAGCGATGCAATGCGGCAGCTAGATCTCAGTGACGCTCAGGCGGCGGACCTTTTCGGCGTCACCCGCCAGGCCGTAGCGAAGTGGCGCAAGGAAGGGATTCCAGCGGAAAGGCAGCCAGCCGTGTGGGACTTCGTCGACGCGGTGCGCGTCCTGTCCCGCTATCTCCGACCCGAGCGCATGGTTGCCGCAGTACGGCGGAAGAACGCCCAAGGGGAGTCCTTACTCGACGTCGGACGCACGCAGTCCCTTGCGCAAATGCGAGCCCAGATCGAGGCCACCCTTGACCTCCGTCGAGTAGCGCCGTGACGGCGGTGAATCCGCTGGTTGACGACCTCGACGGCCACACCACTTGGTTTCGGTTGGCTGACCCCAGTTGGACCAGTCCGTTGGACACCTCCTACGCCGAATCCAATGGTGGCCGCTGGAACAGCCCGGGTTCGCACGCCACCCTCTACCTCTGCGCAGACGTGGCGACGGCAGCGGCTCAGATAGCCCGACTGCTACAGGGGACATTCCTGGTCGAGGAGGACCTGCGCGACGACGCTTACCTGCTCGTTCCCGTGACCTTGCCACGGGGTCTCTCGGCGGCCGACGCCCATTCGGAACGAGGCTTGCAAGCACTGGGCCTGCCGACCACCTACCCGCACACTGCGACCGGAGCCGTGGTCTCCCATACTCGCTGTCAACCCATCGGCGATGAGGTAGCCCGTCAAGGTCTCGGTGGCGTGCACGCGTGCAGCGCTACACCGGGAGCGCACCCCCATCACCGAGAGCTGGCCTGGTTTCCGAAACCCGGTGAACATGCAACCGCCGGCGACCCCCTGCCCTACCTGACCTGGCGCCACGCCCACTGAACCAGGCCCGACTGGGCGGCGGTGCCGTTCGTCGCTCCTGACGTTCAGCCGGCACACTTCGGTCGGCGGATCTCCCGCTATCGCCGCTTGGC
>JAUPKO010000152.1 GCA_030837395.1 Actinomycetota bacterium
GAACCCGCCGCCCGCCGCCCCGATCCGCACCGCCTGCTGGAGGCCTACAACGCCTCCAGTGCCGCCCTCAACTTGGTCCGCGCGTTCACCCAGGGCGGGTACGCGGACCTGCGTCAGGTGCACGATTGGAACCGCGACTTCGTCCGCGACAGCCCCGCCGGTCAGCGCTATGAGGCCATGGCCGCCAACATCGACCGTGCCCTCAAGTTCATGCAGGCGTGCGGTGCCGACCCGGAGGAGTTCCGCCGTGTCGACTTCTACGCCGGCCACGAGGCGCTCGTGCTGGACTACGAGAAGCCCCTGGTGCGCATCGACTCGCGTACCGGCCTGCCCTACTCGGTGTCTGGTCACTTCCTGTGGGTCGGCGAGCGCACCCGCGACCCGCTCGGTGCGCACGTCGACTTCACAGCCCGCATCCGCAACCCCATCGGCGTCAAGATGGGTCCCACGACCACCCCGGAGCAAGCCGTCGAACTCGTCGAGCACCTCGACCCCGATGCCGAACCCGGGCGCCTGACGGTCATCACCCGCATGGGCGCGGACAACATCCGCGACGTGCTGCCGCCCATCATCGAGAAGGTCCAGGCCGGCGGTCGACGCGTCGTGTGGGTCTGCGACCCCATGCACGGCAACACCCGCGCGGTCGCGTCCGGCCACAAGACCCGCTTCTTCGATGACATCGAGGACGAAGTCACCGGCTTCTTCGAGGTCCATCGCGAATTGGGCACCCACCCCGGCGGTTTGCACATCGAACTCACCGGCGACGACGTCACCGAATGCATCGGCGGCACCGACGGTCCCCAGGAGTCCACCCTGAACGACCGCTACGAGACCGCGTGCGACCCACGCCTGAACCGCGAACAGTCCCTCGAACTCGCCTTCGACGTCGCGGAGATGCTCAGTGACCGGTGAGGCGGCCTCGGCCGCGTCGCTGCCGCCGCTGACCTACGCCACCTTCGACACGCCCGTCGGTGCCCTCGCCGTCGTGACCGATCCGCGCGCCCGCGGCGACCAGCCAGCAGGCCCCAGCGGAGCAGTGGTCGCCAGCGGCTTCGGCTCCCTCGAAGACCTCCTCATCGAGGTGCTGCACGCCTACCCCGAGCGGGGTGCGCAACCGGCCGACCTGCCCGAGGTCGCGCAGGCGATCGGCGACTACTTCAGCGGCGACGTCGCCGCCCTCGATCGGGTATCGGTCGCCCAGAGCGGGCCGGAGTTCCGTCGCGAGGTGTGGCAGGCGATGCGAGCGATCCCCGCCGGTCAGGTGTACTCCTACGCGGAACTGGCCGCCGCCGCGGGCCGACCCCGCGCCAGCCGTGCCGCCGGCACTGCCTGTGCGACGAACCCGGTCGCGCCCTTCGTCCCGTGCCACCGCGTTGTCCGCGCGGGCGGCGCGCTCGGGGCGTACGGCTACGGCGTCGAGGTCAAGGCTGCGCTGCTCAAGCACGAGGGGTACCTGAGCGAGTGATGGGGGATCCGGGGGTGTCCCTACGCGGTGCGCCGCACGGGCCGGGGGCGATGTGCTCGGGGGTTGAATGGTCGCGGCAGCATCTGGTCGCAGGGCAGCCTGGGGACGCCCGGTGACTGCCGAGCTCGGCCCCGAACCGCCACCGCGCGGCTTTCCGCGGCGACGTCTGCCGCCGGGCCAGTACGTCCCGCGTGGCTGGCCCGTGCTGCATTACGGTCGGGTGCCGCGGGTCGATTTGGCCACGTGGGACTTGCGAATCTTCGGCACCACTGCCGACGGGGGCGAGCGCTACCTGAGCCACGGTGAGGTGTCGGCCCTGCCGCAGAGCGAAGTGGTCGGCGACTTCCATTGCGTCACCAAGTTCAGCCTGCTCGACAACGTCTGGGCAGGCGTGCGGGCACTTGACCTGGCCCAAGTCTGGCCGCCGCACGAAGATGTCACCCACGTGATGATCTGGGCCGAATACGGCTACTCGGCCAATCTCCGCCTCACCGACTTCCTCGCCGACGGCGCCATCTTCGCCCACAGCCGCAACGGCGAACCCCTCACCGCCGAGCATGGTTGGCCGTTGCGCTTCGTCTGCCCCCACCTGTACGCCTGGAAGAGCGCCAAGTGGGTGCGAGCGGTGCAGTACCTCACAGGTGACGAGCGCGGCTTCTGGGAGAATCGCGGCTACCACAACCTCGGCCAGGCCTGGGACGAGCAGCGGTACTCCTACCAGGAACGCCCAGGCGACGGGCCACCGTTGTAAGGCACGTCACGCGTGTCCAGCGACCCCTCAGGGCTCCAGGTGCGACACCTGCGCCTCACGCGCCCGCCGCGGACCGAGTTCCACTAGGTACATCGCAGTCAGCACCAGGGCGCCGCCGAGCAGCATCCGGGAGGTGATCTGCTCACCGGCCAGGAAACCCGCCATCCCGGCGAACACCGGCTCCATCGTGAGAATCACCGCTGCCTGCGTGGGCGCCAGCTGCGACTGCGACCACGATTGCACGACGAAAGCCAGGGACGTCGCGAAGAGCGCCAGGAAGACCACCCCCACCCACACCGCCGCAGTCGGCGGCGCCGCCGGACCCGGCTCGAACGGGGTCACTACCGCAGACATGAGAGCCACGACCCCCAACTGCACCACTGCGTAGCCATAGGCCTTCTCCCGCGTCGACCACAGCGAGAGCCCGACGATCTGCACGGCAAACAGCAGGGCCCCCAGCAACGTCAACATCTCGCCTACACCCACCGACAACCCGTCCAGGCTCAGTACCGCCAACCCCACGGTCGCCACCGCCACCGCCAGCCACGCTGAACCCGATACGGCCTCCCGCGTCACCAGCCAGGCCACCAACGGCGTGAACACCAGGAACATGCCGGTGATGAAGCCGGACACTGTCGCCGGCGTCGTCTGCAAACCCCACGTCTGGGCCATGTAGCCGCCACCGAGGAACAGGCCGATCCCCGCCGCCCGTGCCACATCGCGGCGACCGAGGCCTCCCAGCGCCCGCGGCCGCAGCACCAGCAGGACGAGCGTGGCGATCGCGAACCGCCACGCCAGGAAGGTGAAGACCGGCAGTTCGGCGATCACCTTGGCAGTCAGGACGAAAGCCGATCCCCAGATCGCCGTGACCCCCACCAATGCCGAGACGGACAACAATTGCGGGTACCGTCGCGTGACCACAGCACCGCTTGGCAGGCCCGCAGGCCAACGTGTCACGACCGGGTCACACGATGGTGAGCGTCACTGTGCTGCCCCGTGGCAGCGTCGTCCCGGCCGGCGGGTTCTGGGCGTACACCCGGTCCAGCACCACGATCGGCAGTTGGTTGTTGGTGGCAGGGGTGAGGCCGGCGGCCTGCAAAGCCGCGACGGCCTCCTGCTGGCCCATCCCCACCACGTCGGGCACCGTCGCCGGTTCCCTCCCCTTGCTCACCACGACCGTGACTGTGTCGCCGGGCTGCACCTCGGTGCCCGAACCCGGGTCGGTCGAGATCACCTGTCCGGTGGGGATGTCGGTGCTGGCGTACTCCTCGCGGACCGTCGGCACCAAACCCGCCCTGGTGATCTTCGTCCGCGCCGCAGCCGTCGTCAGGCCGCTGACGTCCGGGATGGCGATGGGCTCGGACCCGCGCGAGACCCGCAACGTGACCTCGGTGCCGGCAGGATGCTGCGAGCCACTGGCCGGTTGGCTGCCGACGACCATGCCTTGCGGCACTCCCGCATCGTTGACCTGTTCGACATTGGCCACCACCAGATTGGCGGTCTTCATCTCGGCGGTGGCGCTATCGATCGACTGCCCGGTGACATCGGGCACCGTGAACAGTTGCGGCCCCGACGACACGTACGCGTCCACCGAACTACCCGGCCGGGCGCGGGTACCGGCACTCGGATCGGTACGCAACACCAGGCCCGCCGCCACAGTGTCGCTGGGCTCCTGGCCTGCCTCCACGAGGGCGAGTTCGAGTACCGCCAGATTGCGACTGGCCTCGGCCACGGATTGCCCCGTCACGTCTGGGGTGTCGACGTACCGGGCCGAACCCAACGACCACGCACCGCCGCCCACCAGCACCGCGAGCACAGCCAGGATCGACACCAGGATCAGCCGCCCGCCCCGGCGGGCGGGTTTGATGCCCGGACGGTCCCGAGGTCCGGCGACCGGCGGTTCGTCGTCGCCCCAGCCACCCGTAGTCGCGTGTTCGGCCCCCGAGTGCCTCGAACTGGGGTTGCGAGCATCCGGAATCACAATCGGTCCAGCGTCTTCGCCGGTGGCGGGCCGGGTCAGCACCTGAGTGCCGTCCGAGCCGCCGCGGCGAAATGCCGTCGTGGGGGCCTCGGCGGTGGTGCTGGTGAACACGGCTGTGGGGGACTCCGCCGCGCTCGTCGGCACCACCTCGGTGGTGGTGCCCGCTCCGGATCGGGCGGTCGTGGAGTGGCTCGTGCCGGCAGTGGCCGTGTCGATCTCTGAAGCGGCGGGGGTCACTGCCGCGGCAACGCTGGGCGCGACCGGTCCGAACGCCCTCGACGCGGCACCGGCCGTGGCGGCGGCCGTGGCGGCGGCAGCGATACCGCCGACAGCCTGGTCCTCGGACTCGGACTCGGACTCTGGTTCGTGTTGCGGATGGCGCAGGGCATCGTCGTTCGACGGCTCGGCCGCCTCGTCCCAGGCCAGGCGATCCTGCGCAGTATCGAGTGCCTGGGCGAACGTCCATGCGTCCGAATACCGGTCCACCGGGTCCTTGGCCGTGGCGGTGAGGACCAAATCATCGACGTAGTCCGGGACACCTGCCTGCACCGAGCTGGGAGCCGGCACCTCCTCGTTGACGTGCCGGAAGGCAACCGCCAGCGGTGTCGGGGCCTCAAAGGGCACCTTGCCGGTGAGCAGTTCGAACAGCATGACGCCCGTGGCATAGATGTCGCTGCGCTCGTCGGCGGCGCCGGTCTCCACCTGCTCCGGTGAGAGGTAGGCCACCGTGCCGATGATCAGCCCCTGCGACGTCGCGCCGCTCGACTCGCCGGTCATCGCCCGGGCTAGGCCGAAGTCGGCGACCTTCACCACGCCCTCAGCCGTGATCAGCACGTTCTCGGGTTTGATGTCGCGATGCACGAACCCGGCGTCGTGAGCTGCGGCGAGTGCCATCAGCACCTGATCGACCACCCCGAGGGCGCGGGCGGGCTCCAGCGCGCCGTAGGTGACGATGACATCGCGCAGGGTGTGGCCGGGCACGTACTCCATGACCAGGAACACCAGGCCGTCGTAACTGCCCTGGTCGAACACCCCCACCACGTTGGGGTGGTTGAGTTTGGCTGCCGCCTTGGCCTCGTGTTCGAATCGCGCCACGAAGCCGGGGTCCTCGGCCAGCGAGCGGTGCATGACCTTGACGGCGACGACGCGGTCGAGTCGGATGTCGGTGGCAAGGTAGACAGTGGACATCCCGCCGCGGGCAAGGACGGAGTTGATCCGGTACCTGCCGTCGACGAGGCGCCCCACGATGTCGTCCCGATCGGTAGCCACGACAGATGAGTGTACGTTCACCCGCTGGGAAATCCTTACGAAGTCGTATGTTGATCTTGGTGTCGCGCCGGTGGGCGACCTGATCACCGCATCCCCGCCGAGCCGTGCCGCCTATCCTTGGGCCCATGAGCAGCCCGGAACCCGCCGCGCCCGGCGTGGTGATCGTGGGGGCGGGCCTTGCCGGGGGGCGTACCTGCGCGGAATTGCGTGCGCACGGGTATGAGGGCCGGGTGACCCTGCTCGGTGCCGAGGCGGTGCCTCCGTACGACCGTCCGCCGCTGTCCAAGGGTGCTGCTGCACCGACCACCGGCGACCTCGGCTTCGACTTCGACCAACTACAGGTGGACTTCCGACCCGAGGTCACGGTGACCGGTCTGGTCGGGGCCTCGCGGGCGGCGGACGCCGCCTTGCGGGTGCGGATCGCCGGCGCCGGTGACGTCGCGGCGGAGGCCGTCGTCGTCGCCACCGGCGCCACCCCGATTGTTCCGGCCGGGTGGTCCACCGGGCCGACCGTACGGGTATTGCGAACCCGCACCGACGCCCTCGCCTTGGGCGAACTGATCGATGTGCTGGGGCCGCGGGCCAGGTTCGCGGTGCTCGGTGGATCCTGGATCGGCTTGGAGTTCGTCTCCAGGCTCAGCGCCGCGGGTCAGGCAGCGGTGGTGATCGAGAAGGCAGCCTGGCTGCTGCCGGCGCTGCCGCCGGAGGTGGGTCGGCAGGTGCGCCACTGGTGTGCCGAGGGCGGAATCGAGGTGCGGTTGGGGCTGCCGGTCGACACTGTGACGTCCGCGCCAACAGGCGTGACGGTGGACACCGCGGGTGAACAGCCCCTGCACGTCGACGCAGCCCTGGTGGCGCTGGGCGCGGCCCCAGCAGCGGGCTGGCTGGCCGAGACAGGTCTGGGTATGTCGCCGCGCTCGGGTGCGCTGCGGGTCGATCAGCACCTGCGCGCCAGCGATCCTCGGGTGATCGGTGTGGGTGACGCCGTCGAGCGTTGGTCGCCGCGGTATCGCGCCTGGCTGCCCGGCGGGCATTGGCAGGATGCGATGGATGCACCAGCAGTTGCGGCACAGTCGGTGATCGCCGCCGTGGCTGACGCCGGTCCGCCGACAGTCGGGTACGACGCCGTCCCCTACTTCTGGAGCGAGATGTTCGGCCACACCTTGCAGTGGACCGGCTTCCTGACCGACTACCACTCGGCCCGATTGGTGGTCCGGGGCGACATGGCCGGCGGTGCGTGGTCGGTGTGTTGGCTCGATGAGAACGCCCGCCTGCACGCCCTGCTCGCGTGTGACCGTCCGCGCGACGCGGTGGCCGCGCGCAAGGCTCAGGCAGCAGACCTGTCCGGTTCACCCGAGGTCGACGTCGACGCCCTGGCCGACCCCGACCGGCCGCTGCGCACGTGTCTGGTGGCAAGCCGTGGAGGCTAGGACCTGATGGAGCGATTCGCCTACCTGGCCGTCTTGACCTTTGTCGTATTCGGCACCCTCTGGTTGGAATTCGTGGTGCGGACCCGCGTGTACCGGCGCTGGCGCCGGTTGTTGCTGTCGGTGCTGCCGGTTGCCGTGATCTTCATCGTCTGGGACCTCTACGCGATCGCGGCCGGGCACTGGTGGTTCGACACCTCACGCATCACCGGGGTGATGCTGCCCGGTGGGCTGCCGCTGGACGAGGTGTTGTTCTTCCTGATCATTCCGTGCGCGGCGGTGCTCACGCTGGAGGCTGTGCGAGGGGTCAAGCGCTGGCAGGTGGGCGACGAGCCGCCGGGTACCGTGGTCGACGGCGTCAGGGTGACGGACCGATGACGGCAACGGCGGTGCGCCGATGAGTTACACGGCGTTGGGGGCGGTGGCGATCATCACGGCGATCGTGGCAGACCTGTGGGTGTTCCGCACCCGACTGCTGACGCGCAGGGTGTTCTGGGTTTCGTACGCGATCATCGTGTTCTTCCAACTGCTCACCAACGGCGTTCTCACAGGATTTCGAATCGTGCGCTACGACGGTGCGGCGATCATCGGCTCCACCACGCCTGCCGACGGTCCGCCACCGATGTTCGGCGACGGCCGCGCGCTCTACGCGCCGATCGAGGACCTGATGTTCGGGTTTGGCCTGGTCGTGCTCACGCTGGTGTTGTGGGTGTGGTGGGGCCGTCGCGGTGTGCAGCGCCTGCCCTACTCCGGGCCGCCGATCCGCGGCTTCCCGGGCGCACGCCGGCTACCCGACGCGACCGGGTCCGAACCGCCGCCGGTTGACCCGGGCCTGCCGCCACGCCGGTAGCGCCACGGCGAGTCGTCGACGCATGCTCACGGTGGCACGACGATCGAACACCTCGTAGTCGATGTCCTCGACCGCGTCGACGATGCCGCAGTAGAGCACCCGGGCGGCCTCGATGCACGGCTGGGTGGCCGGATGAAGCGCCGCGATGCCGGGTCGAGAGCGTTCCTCCAGCTCCCGGACCCGCGCGATCTGCGCCGCCAGCGCGGCCTTCACCGCGGGTGTCGCGACACGGCGGTGCAGCACCTGCGGGGTGACGCCGAACTCGGCCAATTCCGTCAACGGCAGATAGATGCGCCCGCGGTCGAGGTCCTCGCCGACGTCACGTACGAAGTTGGCCAGTTGAAACGCCACCCCCAGATCAGTGGCCCGATCCGCGGCAGTGGGGGTCGAAGGCTCCAGGATCGGCACCATCTGCAGGCCGATCACCGCTGCCGAGCCGTAGACGTATTCGTAGAGGTCGTCGTAGGTGGCGTAGTCGGTGACGGTCAGGTCCATGCGCATCGAATGCAGAAACGCCTCGAAGTGCGCGAGCGGGATGTCCCAACGCAGCACGGTGTCGACCACCGCTGCCGACACCGGGTGGCTCGACCGCCCCCGCTCGACATCGGCGTAGAACTCCTCGCCGAGGCGGTCCAACGCGGCTGACTTCTCGGCGGTCGAGAGGGTCGATCCGAGGTCGTCTACGATCTCGTCGGCATACCTCGCGAAGCCGTACAGCGCATGTACGTACGGCCGCTTGCCCGGCGGCAGCAGCTGCGTGGCCAAGTAGTAGGTCTTGCCGTGTTCGGCGTTCAGTTGCCGGCACCGTTCATAGGACGCGCGCAGGTCCGGGTCGGTGATTCCCGCCGCATCCAGTTCTCGCTCGCTCACGCTCCCATCTTGTCGCATCACGACGCTGGGTACCCTGGTGCGGTGGCCGTCCTTTCGCAGAACTCCGGCTCGGTAGAGGTCGAGCCGCCGTCTGCGTTCGCCCTGCGCTACGTCGTGCCCGGTGTGGTCGCCTCCCTGTTGATCACACTCGGCTCGCTGGGGGTGGGCTGGCTGCCGCTGGATTCGAGCATCAACTCGTGGCCGCTGGTGGAGGCGCTGCGCGGCAGTACCTCCGGCACCGTGGTGAGCAAGGTCTCCGTGCTGATCGGTGTGGTGCTGCTGTTGCAATCCTGGTTGGCCCTCGGGTACGGCGTGATGCACAGTTCGCTGCGGGGCACCCGGCGGTTGTGGATCACTTTCGCGGCCTGGGGCGCCCCCCTGGTGCTGGCGGTGCCGCTGTTCTCCCGCGATGTCTACTCCTACTTCGCGCAGGGGCTGTTGCTGCAGGAGGGCAAGGATCCCTATACCTCCGGTGTGGTGGCCCTGCCGGGCTGGTTCGGCACCGGGGCCGACCCGCTGTGGGGTGAGTCACCGGCTCCTTACGGGCCGCTGTTCCTGGTGCTCGAGCGCGGGGTGGCCTCGTTCTCGGCCGGTGATCCGCTGCTGGGCGCTTATGTGTTCCGACTGATCGCGCTGATCGGGGTGGGGATGATGGCCTGGGGGGTGATCCGCCTGGCCGAGATGCACGGCATCAGCCGGTCGAAGGCGATGTGGTTGGTGGTGCTCAACCCTCTGGTCTATATGCACTTCATCGTCGGGATCCACAACGACGCCCTCATGGTGGGGTTCATCACGGTGGCTTTCGTGGCCGCCCTGGAGCGGCGCCCGGTGCTTGCCGTGGTGCTCATCGCACTCGCCGGTGCGGTCAAACCGATCGGTCTGCTGGCGCTGCCGTTCATCGGGCTGATCTGGGCCGGGCAGCGGGCTGGGTTCGGCCGGCGAGTGGTCAAGTGGATGTACAGCGTGTTGATTGTGGTTGCGGTGTTCGCGGCCCTGAGCTTGATCAGTCGCACAGGTATGGGCTGGCTCGATGCCCTCGCCACACCGGGGAAGGTCCGCACCTGGCTGTCGCCGCCCACCGCGCTGGGCATGATCACCGGCGGTATCGGCGAGTGGCTGGGGCTGGCCACCGCGGACACCATGGTGGCGATCTTTCGAGCCATCGGCCAGGTGGTCGCGCTGGGGCTGCTGGCCTGGTTGGCACTCAAGCCTGAGGGCCGTTCGGCCACCCGCGCTGCCGGGCTCGCGTTTATGATCACCGTGTTCCTGGGGCCGGTCGTGCAGCCCTGGTACGTGCTGTGGGGGCTGCCGCTGTTGGTGGCCGCGGGCCTGCGCCGCAACGAGTTGCGACTTGTGCTGTTGGGCACCGCCGTGTTCACCCTGCACGCGCTGGCGACGTCGAGTTCGACGCAGGACACCTTCCTGCAACTGTCCGAGGGCATCGGACTTCTGCTGGTCGCCGGCATCATCGCGGTGGTCCTGATGACCAGTCCGCGTGAGCGGCGCCTGCTGCTGGGTGCACCGCAGGACCACGGACTGCTGCCGGACAATCCCGTCGCCGCAGGTATTGCGGCCAGCCGGATCATCACCGGCCCGATCACGTCGAGCGTGCCGCCGGGTCAGACCCGCCTGGCGCGCGACGAATAGCGCGGGTCCCGGCCGGTGATGCGTTCGGCGGCGAGCCGACCGGAGATGAGCACCATCGGCACCCCCACCCCCGGCTGTGTGCCCGAACCGGTGAAGACCACGTTCTGACCCCACAGGTTGGCCGGGCGGAACGGACCTGTCTGCCCGAAGGAATGGGCAGCGGCAAACGGTGCGCCGCGCTCCATGCCACGGGCGGCCCAGTCCGCCGGGGTGGTCAGGTGCTCGACCTCAATGCCGTCGCCGAACCCGACGTAGCCGCGCTGCTCGAGGGTGGCCACCATCTGGTCGCGGTAGCGCGGCCCCTCGGAGGCCCAG
>JAUPKO010000153.1 GCA_030837395.1 Actinomycetota bacterium
GGCTTTGCTGCTCGGGGCGATGCTGGCACCGACGGACGCGGCGCTGGGGGCGGCAACGGTGCTCAACAAGGCTGTGCCCGTGCGCATCCGACGACTGCTCAACGTCGAGAGCGGCCTGAACGACGGCCTGGCGACGCCGGTGGTGATGTTCGCCATCGCGGCGCTGGCGGGGGAGGAGGGCCTCACCGCGCCATCGTCGGCGTGGTCCGCCCTGCTGGAGATTGCCATCGGTGCCGGGTTGGGTGCCGGCGTCGGATTCGGTGCCGGGCTGCTGGCGCGGAAGGCGACGGAGCGCACGTTGGCCACCCCGCGCGGCCTGACGGTGGCGGTGTTGATGATGCCGCTGTTCGCCTACACCTTCGCGGGCGCCGTGGACGGCAACGGCTTCATCGCGGCCTTCGTGACCGGGACCTTCTTCGCCGCGGCCTGGCGCCGGCGCAGTCACGACGGGTCCGGGTCGCTCGAACTCACCGAGAGCATCGCGGAGCCCATGGGGGATGCCACCTGGCTCATCTTCGGCCTTTTGGCGGTGCCACTGCTGCTGGTGGGCCTCGGGTGGCAGGAGGTCGTGTTCGCGGTATGCGCCCTGACCGTGCTTCGGATGCTGCCGGTGGCCCTGAGTCTGCTGGGTACCGGCCTGCGCCCGCAGACGATGGTGTTCATCGGCTGGTTCGGTCCGCGGGGATTGGCCTCAGTGGTGTTCTCGCTGATCGCATTGGAGTCCCTGGAGATGGACGCCGCGCTGGAGGACGTGTTGGCCACGGCCGCGCTCACGATCATCCTCAGCGTGATCCTGCACGGAGTCACAGCGACGCCGTGGGCTCGCAAGTATGGTGACTGGGTGCGCCGGGTCAAGCCCACGGCCGAGCGCCTGGGTGCCGCCGAAGAGCCGCATTCGCGCGGCAGGCTAGCGCCGGACGGCGCCGCCGATCAGCAACGGTCGCTGCGGTAGCGACCGCTACCAGCCGCCGCCACCGAAGTCACCGCCGCCGCCACCCCAGCCGCCGCCCCCGCCGCCGTCTGACCAGCCACCGCCGCCGCCACCGGAATCGCCGCCGCCCCAGCCACCGTCGGAGTGCCCGCCGGAGTAGTCGCCCGCATTGCCGTAGTGCGGAGTCGACATCATGTTGCCGATCATCGTGGCCATGAAGATGGTGGAGAACAGGTCCGTGTTATTGCGGTAGTAGCCGGAGGTGTAGCCCGCGTACTCGCGGCCGGACTCGTAGTAGGGCCGGTTGCCGTTGGTCGACTCGACCATGCGGGTGTTCGGCATGATGCCGGATTCGACCGACACCGCACACGCCTGACAGGCTGGCACGTCCCTGATCGCCCCGCCGGACGGCGCGAACGGTACGTCACGCACGCTCTGGCCGTGGCGCGGGTCGAAGAAGCACGGCGGGCGCCGCTCGGGCAGGGCCTGACCGGCCAATCGGGCCTCCACACATGCCACGCGCCAACGACCCTCATCCAGCGGTGCCGTTACATTGGCGGCGTCCTGCGGCGACGCCATGGCGACCGCAGCGCGTTTGGCCTCTTCGTATTTGTCGAGGGCGGCCCCGAGTTCGGCCTGGCCCTCCTCGCCCAGGCGCGGATCGGAGAGGTCGACATCAAGTTTGTCGAGGGCTTCGCCGAAAGCGGTGATGTCCTCGTCGAGCGTCTTGCGCACGGCGGCAGTGGCCAGCGCGTTTCGCTTCTTGGACCTGTGCCGGGTGTAGCCGACCAGCCCGAGCACGCCCACACCGGCCGCCCCCATGAACACCAGCAGGCCAGTGGCCGAGCCGCCCCCGGAGGACTGTGACGAGGTGGTGGCCAGGGACCCGGATGCTGCCGCCGAGCCCACTGCGCCGGCGAACTGCACGAACGCGCCGGTGGGGTCGGTCGTGTTGTCGGCGTAGGCCTGGGCCGCGAGGTCGCCGACGGAGCCGAGCGTCGAACGGCCCTGGAACCCATAGGCGCTGTCCGAGGTGCCGATCACCACGGCGTACGTGCCCGCCCGACCGGTGGAGTTACGCATCCGCTCCAGCACGGTGTTGGGGTCGTTGCCCACCGATGCCAGCGCTGCCTTGGGCAGGACCGCGAAGAACAGCGGCGTGCCGGCATCGCTGATCGCCTGCTTCACCTGATCCTGCTCGCTGGCGGACAGCTGAACCTCGGCCTTGGGGTCCTGATAGAAGCCGCTGTTGCGCAACGCCTGGCCGACGTCGTCGAAGGTGGTGGCGGCGGCCGGGGCAGCGGCCACCACCAGCACAGCAATCATCGCGGCGAATAGGGCGAGAATCCGTCGTAGTGGCACCATGGAGGGTCTCCTGTGATCGGGTCGTCGCCTGGAGCAACCACTATAGGTCGTTCAGACTTCCCGCGCCGCAGGTGACGTTGGTGTGGTTCAGTCCTTGATCTCGAGCAGCGGGGTGCCGCTGGGCACCGTGGTGCCCACCTCGGCCGTGACATTCGCGACGGTGCCAGCCTTGTGGGCGTTCAGCGGCTGCTCCATCTTCATGGCCTCGAGCACGACCACGAGGTCGCCTTCGGCCACCTGCTGGCCCTCCTCGACGGCCACCTTCACCACTGTGCCCTGCATCGGTGCCACGACGGTGTCGCCGGAGGCGCCGCCGGGGCCACCGGCCTTCTTCTTGCCGGCGCGACGCGGGGCGTGGCCACCGGCACCCGCGGCGGGGGCCGCGGTGGCGAATCCCTCGGGCAGGGTGACTTCGAGGCGCTTGCCGCCGACCTCGACGGTGATGGCGTGCCGGGCCTCTGGCTCAGCAAGCTCGCCGGGGGCGCCGTCGTAGGCCTTGATCTGGTTGTCGAAGTCGGTCTCGATCCAGGAGGTGTAGACGGTGAAGGGTTCGCCGGTCGGCGGTGCGAAAGCCGGGTCGCGCACGACCACGCGGTGGAATGTGAGGGCCGTCGGCATGCCGTCGATCTCGAACTCGTCGAGGGCTCGGCGCGCCCGCTCCAAGGCGTGCTCACGGGTGTTGCCGGTGACGATCAGCTTGGCCAGCAGCGAGTCGAAGTTGCCGCCGATCACGTCGCCGGTCTCGAACCCGGCATCGAGCCGGACGCCCGGGCCGGACGGGGGACGGAAGACGGTCAGCGTGCCCGGGGCGGGCAGGAAGTTGCGGCCCGGGTCCTCACCGTTGATGCGAAACTCGAAGGAGTGGCCGCGCAGTTCGGGGTCGTCGTAGCCGAGTTCCTCACCGTCGGCGATCCGGAACTGCTCGCGCACGAGGTCGAAGCCCGAAATCTCCTCGCTCACCGGGTGCTCGACCTGCAGGCGGGTGTTGACCTCGAGGAAGGAGATCGTGCCGTCCTTGCCGACCAGGAACTCACAGGTGCCGGCGCCGTAGTAGCCGGCCTCCTTGATGATCGCCTTGGAAGCGCGGTAGAGCTCGGTCTGCTGGGCGTCGGTCAGGAACGGCGCGGGGGCCTCCTCGACCAACTTCTGGTGCCGACGCTGCAGCGAGCAGTCGCGCGTCGAGACCACAACGACGTTGCCGTGCTGGTCGGCCAGCACCTGGGTCTCGACGTGGCGGGGGTGGTCGAGGTAACGCTCCACGAAGCACTCGCCGCGACCGAAGGCCGTGACTGCCTCGCGTACGGCGGAGTCGAACAGCTCGGGAATCTCCTCCAAATTGCGGGCGACCTTGAGGCCGCGGCCACCGCCGCCGAAGGCCGCCTTGATGGCGACCGGCAGGCCGTGCTCCTTCGCGAAGGTGACGACCTCGCTGGCGTCGGCCACGGGGTCCTTGGTGCCGGGCACCTGAGGGGCGCCGGCGCGGGAGGCGATCTTGCGTGCGCAGACCTTGTCGCCCAGCGAACGGATTGCCTCCGGTGGCGGGCCGATCCACGTCAACCCGGCGTCGATGACAGCCTGGGCGAAGTCTGCGTTCTCGCTCAGGAAGCCGTAGCCAGGGTGTACGGCGTCGGCGCCAGCGGTGGCCGCCACACCGAGCAACTTGTCGAAGTTGAGGTACGTCTCGGCCGGCGTGGCGCCATTGAGGGCGTAGGCCTCATCCGCGAGTCGCACATGGAGGGCGTCACGGTCGGAGTCGGCATACACCGCGACGCTGGTGAGGCCGGCATCGCGGCAGGCGCGGGCAACACGGACAGCGATTTCGCCTCGGTTGGCGATCAGGACCTTCTGCACATACTGCAGTCTAGGAGCCCTGCTGTTCGGCCCGGCGGGGGGTCGGGTCGGTCACCCGGTTAGGCCCCACGGGGCGCGGCCGCTCTCCCACAGTCGGATGAGGTGGTCACGATCCGGCAGGGTGTCCATCGGGTGCCAGAACCCCTCGTGTTCGTACGCGGCCAACTCGGCGTTCAGTGCCAGCGCGGGCAGCACGTCGCTCTCCAGACTGCTCTGGTCGGTGGGGATGTGCGTGATCGCCTGCGGTTCGAGCACGAGGAAGCCGCCGTTGATCCATTGCGACGTGCTCGGAAGCTTCTCTCGAAAGGCCGTCACTTTGCCCGCGTGCACTTGCAACGTGCCGAATCGTGGTGGCGGATGGACCGCGGTGACGGTGGCGAGGCAGTCGCTGGAGCGGTGGAATTCCAGCAACTCGGTCAGGTTGACGTCCGCCAAACCGTCCTCGTAGGTCACCATGAACGTGTCGTGCAGGTAACGGGCCACCCGGCGGATGCGGCCGCCGGTGCGGGTCTCGGTGCCGGTGTCGACCAGCGTGACCCGCCAGGGTAGTTCCGCCGAGGACAAGGTCTCGACGCGGCCGCTTGCGACGTCCACGCGCAGATCGGAACGGTTGCGGCTCAGGTCGGCGAAGTACTCCTTGATCAGGTGACCGCGGTAGCCGAGGGCCAGCACGAAGTCGTTGATGCCGTAGGCGGAGTAGTGGTCCATGATGTGGTGGATGATCGGCCGGGAACCGATCCGCACCAGGGACTTGGGCAGCACCTGGCCCTCTTGCGCCAATTGATTGCCGCGTCCCCCTGCCAAGATCACCGCTTGCACGTCGGTCCCATCGTCATGGCGCACCTTGCGGCGGCCGGTGGTCGAGCGGCCCCGTGATCGGCCGTTGGCCTCACGCTAGCCGGGTCGTGTGCTGGGTGCAGGGCCTGCGCCGCGACTATGGCCGGATCACCTATCGTCGGCCGGCCGCGCCCGATACTGCTGCCACGCGCGCACGACGTCGACGTGCGTCGCGGTCGGGTGCTCGTGCCGCCACCGGCGCACGAAGCGGTTGTACTCGAACTGCGCGCCAATCGCTGGTGGCGCGGCATCGCGGGTGGCGTGCCAGTGCGCGACCGCATCACCGAGGGTCGCACCTGGATTCTCCTGCAGGAAGGAGCGCAGGTGGTGATCGCTGCGAAACCCAGGTCCGATCGTGTGTTGGAACCATTCGCGAAGGTGCCGATCCAGGACGACGCCAGCAGGGATGACGCTGTTGCCCGTCAACGGTGTCGCCATACGGGTACGTCGGGAGGGAGAGTCGACCGGCATCTCGCGCCCCGCCAGGCGGGCGGCAATCCGTTCGGTCAGCAGCGATTTGGTGCCGGAGGTGGACACCTGGAGGCCGCGGGCCATGCCTCGCAGTTCGGCAACTGTCCAGTACCACCGGCGGAACTCGGCCTCGTCGCGCACCTCAGTCGGCAGGGGGCGGACCTGGCCGCCGGCCGATGCGGCCGGGGTCACGCTGCGACATCTGCCAGGGCGTAGCCGAGCTCGCGCAGCAGAGTGCGCAGCCCGGGCAGCGACAGGCCGATCACATTGCTGGGATCGCCCTCGATTCGTTCGATCAGCGGCCCGGCCCGGCCCTCCAAGGTGAAGGCCCCGGCGACCCCCAGCGGCTCGCCCGAGGCGATGTAATCGGCGATCTCGGCGTCGGTGGCGTCAGCGAATGTCACACGCGTGCCCACCGCCCGGCCGACGGCACGCCGGCTGCCCGTGTCGATGAGCCAGTGGCCGGTGACGAGTGTTGCGGTCCGTCCCCGTTGTTGCCGCCAGCGGCGGGTGGCCTCGGCGGCGGTGTGGGGTTTGCCGTGCACGCGGTCGTCGAGTTCGAGCAGCGAGTCGCAGCCCAACACCACAGTGCCTGTGGCCCAATCGGCGTCGGACTTGGCAACAGCTTCGGCTTTGGCCCGGGCGAGCGCGAGGGCGATGTCGGCGGGTCCGGCATCGATCAGTGAGGCCTGCAGCGCGTCCTCATCGACCTCGCTGGTGCGCCGTTCGAAGGCGATGCCGGCCTGCCGCAGCAACTGCCCGCGCGACGGTGAGGCCGAGGCCAGAATGAGGCGCACGGCCGCGGTCGAGGTCATCGGGGCAGGGAGGATGCCCACCAGGACATGGGCGGACCGGCGAACACCGGAGTTCGGGCCATCCGTTCGGGTTTGGCCCACTCCGAGATCACGTGGTCGGGCGCGCCACCACCGGCTGCACCGGCGGCCACCGCACTGACCACCGCCACAAGTGCGGCGAGCTCCTCGGGGCTTGGTTCGCCCCGGACCACCCGCAGTAGGGGCGGCGCCACGGGCGCCCCCTCGTTCTCGCTCACAGCGGGATATTCCCGTGCTTCTTCGGCGGCAGGGTCTGGCGCTTGTCGCGCAGGGCCCGCAGCGCCCGGACGACCTGGCTGCGCGTCTCCGACGGCATGATCACCCGGTCGACGTAGCCCCGTTCGGCGGCGAGGTAGGGATTGGCCAGGGTCTCGTCGTATTCGGCGATCAGCCGTGCTCGCTCAGCATCGGGGTCGTCAGCGGCCGCGAGCTCCTTGCGATACAGAATGTTCACCGCGCCCTGCGCGCCCATGACGGCGATCTGAGCTGTGGGCCAGGCCAGCGAGACATCGCCGCCGAGGTGCTTGGAGCCCATGACGTCGTAGGCCCCGCCGTAGGCCTTGCGGGTGATGACCGTCACCTTGGGAACCGTCGCCTCGCAGTAGGCGTAGATCAACTTGGCGCCCCGGCGGATGATGCCGTTCCACTCCTGGTCCGTGCCCGGCAGGAAGCCCGGCACGTCGACGAAGGTCAGGACCGGCACGTTGAACGCGTCGCAGGTACGCACGAAGCGGGCGGCCTTCTCAGAGGCGTCGATGTCGAGCGTCCCGGCGAACTGCATCGGCTGGTTGGCCACCACGCCCACCGGGCGCCCCTCGACGCGGCCGAAGCCGGTGATCATGTTGGGGGCGAACAGCGGCGACACCTCGAGGAAGTCCTCGTCGTCCAGGACGTGCTCGATCACCGTGTGCATGTCATAGGGCTGGTTGGGCGAGTTGGGGATCACCGTGTCGAGCTCGAGGTCCAGGTCGCTGATCTCAAGGTCGGACTCGACCGGGAAGAAGGGCGGCAACTCCATGTTGTTGCTCGGCAGGAAACTCAGCAGGCCCTTGACGTACTCGAGGGCGTCCTCCTCATCGGTGGCCATGTAGTGGGCCACACCGGACTTGGAGTTGTGGGTGTGCGCGCCGCCGAGCTCCTCGAACTCCACATCCTCGCCGGTGACGGTCTTGATCACGTCCGGCCCGGTGATGAACATGTGCGAGGTCTTGTCGACCATCACGATGAAGTCCGTGACGGCAGGGGAGTAGACCGCGCCGCCGGCGCACGGGCCCATGATCAGCGAGATCTGCGGCACCACCCCGGAGGCGTGCACGTTGCGCAGGAAGATCTCGCCATACAGGCCGAGCGAGACCACACCCTCCTGGATGCGCGCCCCGCCGGAGTCGTTGATGCCGATCACTGGCACGCCGGTCTTCATCGCCAGGTCCATGACCTTGACGATCTTCTCGCCGAAGACCTCGCCGAGTGACCCGCCGAACACGGTGAAGTCCTGCGAGAAGACGCAGATCGGTCGGCCGTCGATGGTGCCGTAACCGGTCACGACGCCGTCACCGAAGGGCCGGTTGGCCTCCAGCCCGAAGGCGTTGGACCGGTGCCGGGCCAACTCGTCGAGTTCGACGAAGGACCCTTCGTCGAGCAAGGCCAGGACTCGCTCCCGGGCGGTCATCTTGCCCTTGGCGTGTTGCTTGGCAATGGCTTTCTCGGAACCGGCGTTCTCGGCGGCCTTCCGCCGTTTGACCAGTTCCGCGAGTTTGGCCGCCGTTGTCGACGGGTCCAGCTGATCGGCTGGCTGCGCGCTCATGACACCTCCGCACGTGGATGCTCGTACGGTAGCAACGTGACCCCGACGACAGATCCCGCGCCCATGCCCCCGAGCCGTGCACCGCTGGAGTTGACCGCTGTGCGGACCGCCCTGGCTGCTACCGGCAGTGCCGACTCCGGCGCCGAAATTCACCTGTTGTACGAGTGCGAGTCCACCAACGAGGTGGCCGCGCAGTTGCCGGCAACTGCCACCTCGAACTGCGGCTGGGCGTTGGTGGCCGCCGAGCGTCAGAGCGCCGGGCGCGGTCGGCTGGGTCGGGTGTGGCAGTCGCCCGCCGGGGCCGGGCTGCTGTTCAGCGTGCTGCTCGACGTGCCGGACGATGTTCCCCCCTCGCTGGTCGGGCTGTTGCCGTTGGCGGCCGGGGTGGCAGTGGCGGACGCCTGCCGCGCGGCCGGCGTGCCCGCGAGCCTGAAGTGGCCCAACGATGTTGTGGTGGAGCCGGGACCGGGTGGGGCGGTCCTGGGCAAGCTCGGCGGACTGCTGGCCGAGAGGTCCGCCCGCGGGGTCGTCATGGGCGTGGGCTTGAACGTGAGCTTGACAGCTGCGGAAGCGCCCACCCCGGAGGCCACCGCCCTGGCGGACCACGGCCTGCGGTCAGTCGTGAGCCGGGAGCAGTTGCTGGCGGCCTGCGTCGTCGGCATCGTGGCGCGATGGCGGTCGCTGCTGGCCGGCCGGCGGCAGGGGTTGCTCGCGGACTTTCGCGAGCGCTGCCTGACGTTGGGCCGGGAGGTGCTGGTGAGCCGCCCAGGAGGGGTTGAGTCGGCCGGTGTGGCCATCGATGTGGACGACGATGGCCATTTGTTGTTGCGCGGTCACGATGGCCAGGTGAGCGTGCTGACGGCTGGCGATGTGGTGCAGGCCAAGGTGGCCGGGGCCTGAGCCGCGCGGGAGCGATGCCAGCGGGCGGCGCACCGACGTAGTTGGCCCGATCGTGCCCCACCGTGGCGCCAGGCGTGGGACCATGCGGTGTATGGCGTACCCAAAGAAACTGTTGGCAGACGGTGAGGAGATCCAATTCGAGCTCCGCCCGCACTGGCGGTCGCTGTTCTTCCCGATCTTCTGGCTGTTGGTGATCGTCGGGGTCGCGGCCTTCACGATGTCGAAACTGAGCACCTGGCTCGACGACGGCTCCGCGGCGCTGTCCGTGCTGCGGTGGGCCATCGCGATCGTGGCGCTGTTCCTGCTGGTGTTCCTGTTCGTCCGGCCGTTGATCGCGTGGCTGACGACGCAGTACGTGTTCACCAATCGGCGGGTGATCGTGCGCACCGGGTTCATCGCCCGCAAGGGCCGCGATATGCCGCTGTCGAAGGTCAACAACGTGATGTTCGAGCACACGGTGTTCGAACGGTTCTTCAACTGCGGCACGTTGATGATCGAGAGTGCCTCCGAACACGGGATGCTCGTGGTGGCCAACGTGCCCAATGTCGAACGGGTCCAGCGGGAGGTCTACCGACTGCACGATGAGGACGACGCCTACCGTTCGGCCCGGTCCGAGATGTACGAGGCGCAGTTCCGCACCGGTCAGGTCCCGGCCCCGCTGTTGGATTCCGACGGTCAGCCCAGGCAGGTGCCGCAGGTGCCGCCGGCACCGCCGCTGCCGCCCGGCCAGTCCGCCGACTAGGGCGCTGCCGTGTCGGAGGCCGACGAACTGATTGATCGGGTGCTCGGGGCGCCGCGGACGATGTCCAGCAGCGAGGTCGCGGCCGGGGCGGGCATGTCGGTGGAGGACGCCACCGGCTACTGGCGGGCGATGGGCTTCGCCGATGTGGGCGAGTCGCATGCTTTCACCGAGCGCGACATGGCAGCGCTGCAGGCTGTGCAGCGGTTGGTGAGCACCGGGGTGCTGCAGCGCTCGGAGGCGATCGAGGTGGTGCGCAGCCTGGGCCAGAGTTCGGCGCGGATGGCCGAGTGGCAGACCGGCACGCTGGCGCGCCTGCTGGCCCGGCAGGGCGAGATTCCCGACGAGAACGCTATGACGCACGAGCATGTGGCCAAGGTCGCCGAGTTGACCGCGGCGCTACTGCCCAGCCTGGAAGACATGCTCACCTACGCGTGGCGGCGGCAATTGGCAGCCGCCATCCAGCGCAGTGTCGACACCGCCGAGACCGAGGACGCCGCCGACGCCGGGCTGCTGTGTGTGGGGTTCGCAGACCTCGTGGGCTTCACCCGATTGACCCGGCGCTTGCCCGATGAGCGCCTGGCCGACCTCGTCACAGCTTTCGAGGCAGATTCGTCCGACGTGGTCGCGGCCACCGGCGCCCGGTTGATCAAGACCCTCGGCGATGAGGTCATGTTCGTGGCCGAGGACCCCCAACACGGGGCCGACACGGCCATCGAACTCCACCTCGCCCATGCTCAGGGCGAAGATGTGCCGCAGTTGCGGGTGGGTCTGTCCTTCGGTGACGTCGTCACCAGGATGGGGGACGTCTACGGCAGCACCGTCAACCTCGCCAGCCGGCTCACGGCGCTGGCTCGTCCCGGCACCACGTTGGCTGACGACGGCTGCGCCAAGGAGTTGCTCGGCGACCCCCGGTTCGCCGTGCGAGCCCTGCGCCCGCGGCCGTTGCGCGGGCTGGGGTTGGTGCGTGCATGGTCGGTGCAGCGGGGTCGTTAGGCTCGCGAGGGTACGGGGGTCCCGACGGTTGAGGAGAGCACGCAGGCCATGACGGATCAACATGTGGCGGCCCATCAACGGGCGCTGGCCGGCGGTGCCCGCAAGTACCACGACGCCAACGCGGCCAAGGGCAAATTGTTCGCCCGCGAGCGCATCGCCTACCTGGTGGATGAGGGATCGTTCATCGAGGACGGCCTGTATGCCAACGCCCTGGCCGAGGGACTGCCCGCCGACGGGGTGGTGACCGGCACGGCCCGCATCGACGGGCGCCCGGTGTGCCTGATGGCCAACGACTCCACTGTCAAAGCCGGCTCCTGGGGGGCCCGGACGGTCGAGAAGATCATCCGGATCATCGAGCGGGCCTACCAGTTGGGCGTGCCGATGGTGTGGCTGGTGGACTCGGCCGGGGCACGCATCACCGACCAGGTGGAGTTGTTCCCCGGGCGACGCGGGGCGGGCCACATCTTCTACAACCAGGTCCGGGCGTCGGGTTCGATTCCACAGGTGTGCGCGCTGTTCGGGCCCAGCGCGGCCGGCGGCGCCTACATCCCGGCCTTCTGCGACATCGTGATCATGGTCGAGGGCAACGCCAGCATGTACCTGGGTTCCGATCGCATGGTCGAGATGGTCACCGGCGAGAAGACCACCCTGGAGGAGATGGGCGGGGCCAAGGTGCACTGCACCGTCAGCGGTGTGGGTCATCTGCTGGTCAAGACCGAGCAGCAGGCGCTGGACGCTGTCGTGCGCTACTTGAGCTTCCTGCCCGCCAACTATCGCGAGCAGCCGCCGATCGCCGCTACCGCGGCTCCGGAGGAGATTGACCTGCGGGCGCTGGTGCCGGCCAGCGAACGTCAGGCCTTCGATATGCGCCGTTATGTGCGCGGCCTGCTGGACGCCGGTTCCTTCTTCGAGATCCACGCGTTGTGGGCCAAGGAGGTGCTCGTCGGCCTGGGTCGGCTCGACGGCCAGGTGGTGGGCATCGTGGCGAACAACTCGATGTTCAAAGGCGGGGTGCTGTTCGTCGACTCGGCCGACAAGGCAACCCGTTTCATCACGCTGTGCGATGCCTTCAACATCCCGCTGATCTTCATTGCCGACGTGCCGGGCTTCATGGTGGGCACCGCGGTGGAACGCGCGGGAATCATCCGGCACGGGGCCAAGATGATCACCGCCGTCAGCGAGGCGACGGTGCCCAAGTTCAGCGTCGTCGTGCGCAAGGCCTACGGGGCCGGGCTGTATGCCATGGCCGGGCCCGGCTTCGCGCCCGATGCCACGATCGCCCTGCCCACGGCCAAGATCGCAGTCATGGGAGCGGAGGCCGCCATCAATGCGGTCTACGCCAACAAGATCGCCGCGATCGCGGACGAGGCTGAGCGCGAGGCCTTCGTCGCGGCCAAACGCGAGGAGTACGAGGAGGACATCGACATCGTGCACCTGGCAGCCGAACTCGTGGTCGACACCATCGTGGAGCCCGAGGATCTGCGGGCCGAATTGATCCGTCGGCTGGCCGCCGCCGCGGGCAAGGAACGGGCCTTCTCCCGACGTCGGCACGGCGTCACACCGGTCTGACATCCACCGGAGCCCTGACAACGGCCCAGGCGCCCTGTCTAGAGTGGGGCCATGGCACGAGTGATTCTGGCTGAAGACGACGAGGCCATCAGCGAACCTCTCGCGCGGGCGCTGCGGCGTGACGGGCACGAGGTCGCGGTTGTCAGTTCCGGCACGCAGGCGCTGGAGATCGCCACCGCGGGGGTGGCCGATCTGATGGTGATCGACCTCGGCCTGCCCGGCATGGACGGGTTGGAGGTGATCCGTTCGCTGCGCGAACAGGGCAGCAAACTGCCGATCATCGTGGTGACCGCACGGACCTCCGACCTGGACTTCGTCGTGGGACTGGACGCCGGGGCGGACGACTACGTGGGCAAACCCTTCCGGATCGATGTGCTGTTGGCCCGGGTGCGAGCGCTGGTGCGGCGCGGGTCGAGTCCGGCCACCATTCGAGTGGGGGAGTTGGTGATCGAGTCGGCCGCTCGGCGGGTGCGGATCGGCGAGGACGAGGTCAACCTGACGCCCAAGGAGTACGACGTCCTGCTGCTCCTGAGCCAGAATGTCGGCCGGGTGATGTCCCGCGAGCAGATCATGAAGGAGATCTGGCGCGGCGAGTGGTTCGGCGGGTCGAAGACCCTGGACATGCACGTGTCGGGTTTGCGGCGCAAGTTGGCCGACGTCGGCC
Organism: Actinomycetota bacterium; assembly: GCA_030837395.1. Taxonomy (GTDB): domain Bacteria; phylum Actinomycetota; class Actinomycetes; order S36-B12; family UBA10799; genus JACJWR01. The sequence continues at coordinate 12,961 of JAUPKO010000153.1, forward strand.
ACGGCCGGGAGCCGACGATCGGCACGGTGCGCGGCGTGGGCTTCCGGCTGGAGGACGAGCCGGCCCCAGCATCCTCGGGCGCCTGATGGCGGGCGGCGGATCGGTTCTGCCCCGTGTATAGACGATTCCTCTCCGCCACGTTGCGGGTCGCCCTGGTGACGGTGCTCATGCTGGCGGTGGTGCTGGGGTCGGTCTCGGCCTACTTCATCCGGCAGATCTACCTCGGTCAGGTGGAGGCCCTGGCGTCGCGGACGTTGGCGGCGGTGGCCTTCCGGCAGGCGAGCAGCCTGGAGGTCTCACCGGAGTACCTGGACTCGATCGCCGGCCGCGACGAGGTGATCGTGACGTTCGCCGACGGTCGGGTGGTCGCCAACGACCCCGAGCACCGCGGGCCCATGTTCGTGGCCACGCGCGAGGACCCCATGGGTGAGTTGTCGGTGACGGCGGCCACCAGCCAAACGCCGTCGTACCTGATGATCGGCCTGGTCGCGCTGGTCACTGTGCTGGTATCGGCGATCTCGTTGGCGGTGGCCTACCGCGTGGCGGACCGGGAGTCGCGCCGGGTCAATCAGCCCTTGGGCGACCTGGCCGCACATGCCGAGACGATCGGTTCGGGCCGGCCCACCCGCAAGGCCAAACCGACCGGCATCGACGAGGTCGACCGCATCGCCCGGGTACTGGATGACCGCGCGGCGCGGGTGCGCGAGGTGCTGGAGGCCGAACGGCGCACGTCCCGGGAGATGAGCCACCAAGTGCGCACACCGCTGACGGCACTGTCGCTGCGGCTGGAGGAGATCATCCTTACCGATGACCTCGCCGAGGCCAAAGCCGAAGCGGCGGTCGGGGTGGTGCAGGTGGAGCGGCTCACCGATGTGATCGATCAACTGGTCAAGGGGCGCCGGGAGGGGGTGCGCAGCGAGCAGGAGGTGCTGGACCTAGCCCGAATGGCCTCCGAGCAAATGGTGGAGTGGTACCCGGCCTTCGACATCAGGCGTCGGCGGATCACGCTGCAGGCCAACGGCACGGTGCGGGCCTGGGCCAGCCGGGCGGGTCAGACGCAGGTGCTGTCGACATTGTTGGAGAACTGCCTCGTGCATGGCCGCGGCGATGTGCTGATCCGGCTTCGCGAGTCGGGCACGTCGGCGCTGATGGAGGTGGTCGACACCCGTGGGGTGATGCGCTTGAAGGAAGGCCAGGACCCCTTCGAACGGGGCGTCTCGGCCACCGGCACGGGGCTCGGCCTAGCGTTGGCGCGAACGCTCGTGGCCGCGGACGACGGGGATGTGCAGATGACCTCGCGGCGTCCGCCGACGTTCACCGTCTACCTGCCGCGCTACCACGGTCAGGGTGAGGCGGCGCCGGTCCAGCAGGAGCCCGGTTCGGGGCAGATCGGCCCGATGTGAGGGTGCCGCCGCCTGCCCGTGGGACCTGCTCAGATGGCGGCGGTGTCCAGGATGCGCTCGCGCTCTTCGGCGTCGTCGACCTCAGGGAACACGAACTTGCGGTAGGACCAGAACCGGAACAGGGTGCCCAGGGCCAGGCCGATCACGTTCGCGGAGATGTTGTCGGCCAGGGGTGAGGTCAGGCCGAGGGCGTAGTGGCTGATCCACAGGCATCCCATGGCGATCACCATGGCCACGCCGTTGAGGCCGAAGAACAGCAGGTACTCGCGGGTGAAGGAGGACCGACCTCGGTGCCGGAACGTCCAGAAGCGGTTGCCGAAGTAGGCGCAGGTGGTGGCCGCGGCCACCGACACAGCCTTGGCGGTCAGTGGCTTGCCCTCGAGCGGGCCGAAGTAGAGCAGGAGGTTGAACAGGCCGATGTCGACTACGAGGCAGGACAGCCCGACGATGCCGAACTTGGCCACCTCGTGAACCAATCCGCGCACCTTGGCGTAGCCGGCGGCGATGATGCCCTGGTGGGGCGTCGCTGGATCGGCGGGCGTTGAGGTGTCAGGAGTCATCGTCACACGTCTAGAGTACCTGTGACGGGCCGTTTCCAAACAGGCTCGGACGCGTGAGTCCCATCACCCCATGAGACCACGCCGATCCCGGCGGATGTGAGGAGTCAGCGCATGGATCTGCGCCTCTCGGAAGACCTTGAATCGTTGCGGGCGACTGTCGCGGCCTTTGCCCGGGACGAGGTCGCCCCGGTGATCGGCGACTACTACGCTCGCGGCGAGTTCCCGCTGCCGCTGGTGCGGACCATGGCCGAGATGGGACTGTTCGGGTTGCCGTTCCCGGAGGAGTACGGCGGTATGGGCGGGGACTACCTCGCGCTGTGTGTGGCCATCGAGGAGCTCGCACGGGTCGATTCGTCGATCGCGATCACGCTGGAGGCGGGCGTGTCGCTGGGGGCGATGCCGATCTACCGCTTCGGGTCCGAGGAGCTCAAACGCGAATGGCTGCCAAGGCTCACTTCCGGTGAGATGCTCGGCGCGTTCGGCCTGACCGAGCCGGGTGCGGGCTCGGACGCCGGCGGCACCGCCACCACCGCCGAACTCGTCGACGGGCAGTGGGTGATCAACGGGTCGAAGGCGTTCATCACCAACTCAGGCACCGAGATCACCGGTCTGATCACGGTCACGGCAGTCACTGGCCGAACGGCGGACGGCGGCAAGGAGATTTCGAGCATTCTGGTGCCCGCGGGAACCCCTGGGCTGACCGTGGCGCCGTCCTACAAGAAGGTGGGCTGGGACGCCTCCGACACCCACGAGTTGGCGTTCGATGACGTGCGGGTGCCCGAAGCCAATCTGGTCGGCGAGCGTGGCCGCGGCTACGCGCAGTTCCTGCGGATCCTCGACGAGGGTCGGATCGCCATCGCCGCGCTGGCCGCCGGGCTGGCGCAGGGCTGCGTGGACGAGTCGGTGGCCTACGCGCAGACCCGGGAGGCCTTCGGCCGCCCGATCGGCGCCAACCAGGGGCTGGCGTTCCTGATCGCCGATATGGAGGCCCGTGCGCATACCTCGCGGGTGGTGTGGCGGGAGGCGGCGAGTCGCATGCAGCGCGGCGAGCCCTTCAAACACCAGGCGGCCATCGCCAAGTTGGTCACCAGCGAGGCAGCCATGGACAACGCCCGTGCCGCAACGCAGGTGCACGGTGGCTACGGATTCATGTTGGAGTACCCGGTGGGCCGGTTCTATCGGGACGCGAAGATTCTGGAAATTGGGGAAGGAACCACTCAAGTGCAACAGATTCTGATCGCCCGCGGGCTGGGGTTGCCGGCATGAGCGCGCCCTTGAAGTACTCGGTGTCAACTGCGCCCGTGCCCGGGTCCGGCGGTCTTGGGGCCGTCACCCTGACGTGCGCGACCACCGGCCTGGCGGCGTCATTCGTCCCCGAGGCCGGCATGGTCGGGTGCTCGCTGACGCTCGACGGAGTGCAACTGCTGGGCATGCGCCAGGGCATGCAGGCTTACCTGGACGCGGCCAAGACATTCGGCATCCCACTGCTGGCGCCGTGGGCTAACCGTTTGGCCGGCGATGTCTACCGGGCTGCCGGGCAAGACGTCACGGTCAAGGGCGTGCACGGCGTACACCGGGACGCCAATGGTCTGGCGCTGCACGGATTGCTCTCCGGCGCCCGAGGTTGGCAGGTGCTCAGTTCGGCCGCGAGTGACGACGGCGCCATGCTGCAGGCGTTGCTGCACTTCGACCACGACCGCGACGAGTACGACGCCTTCCCGTTCCCGCATGACATTGGCTTGACCGTGGCGCTGCGGGGCGAGGAGTTGAGCATCACGACCACCATCACACCGACGGGCACGGTGCAGGTGCCGATCGCTTTCGGCTGGCACCCCTACTTCGTCATCCCCGGGGTGCCGCGGTCGGACTGGGAGGTGGACCTGCCCCTGACTCGGCGGATCGTGCTCGATGCGCGCAACATCCCCACCGGCGAGGTGCAGGACTGGGCGTGGGGGGTGGCCCCGCTAGGCGACAGCATCATCGATGACCTCTTCGCCGAGGTGCCCGCCGGGACGGTGGTGAGCGTCGCCGGCGGCGGGGTCCGGGTATCGCTGGAGTACGGCCACAACTACCCCTACGCGGTGATCTTCGCACCCGCCGAAGACGACGTGGTGGCGATCGAGCCGATGACGGCACCGACGGACCCATTCTCGGGCCACTTCCCGCTCGCCACAGTGGCGCCCGGTGATTCGTATTCGGCCACGTATGCAATCCGGGTGGAGAGGGTCTGAGCACATGGCACGACCTGTGGTGGGAATCGTCGGGGGCGGCCAGTTGGCGCGGATGACGGCCCCTGCGGCCCAAACCCTCGACATCCACTTGAGGGTCATGGCTGCCTCGGCGGACGATTGTGCCGCCGCCGTGATCAGTGACGTGGTGGTGGGTGATCACGATGATCTGGTCGATCTGATGGCCTTCGCCGAGGGCTGCGATGTGGTGACGTTCGACCACGAGCACGTCCCGCCGGAGCACCTGCTGGCGTTGCAGGAGGCCGGGACCGCGGTGCGTCCGGGGCCGGCCGCGCTCGTACATGCGCAGGACAAGATCATCATGCGCGAGGCGTTGAGCCGGGCCGGATTGCCGTGCCCGCGTTGGGCGGAGGTGAGCGACGCCGACGATGTCGCGCTGTTTGCGGAGGCAGGGCGTTGGCCGGTGGTGCTCAAGGTCTCTCGGGGTGGCTATGACGGCCGCGGCGTGTGGGTGGTGGAATCGCCCGCGGAGGCCGCCGAGGTGATGGCCTCGACGGCGCTCAAGCCCGGTGCCCGGTGGCTGGTGGAGGAGAAGGTCGAGTTCGTCAGGGAGCTCTCGGCACAGGTCGCGCGGTCGCCGCATGGGCAGGCGGTGGCCTACCCGGTGGTGGAGTCCTTGCAGGTGAACGGCATCTGCAAGGAGGTGATCGCGCCGGCGCCCGGGTTGAGCCCGGAGCGTTCGGCGCGGGCCCAGCGGGTGGCGCTGGACGTAGCCGCCGCCCTCGGGGTGGAGGGAATGCTGGCTGTCGAGTTGTTCGACACTGGTCAGGACGTCCTGGTCAACGAATTGGCGATGCGTCCGCACAACACCGGACACTGGTCGATCGAGGGGGCCGACACCTCGCAGTTCGAGAACCACCTGCGGGCCGTGCTCGACCTGCCGCTGGGATCGCCGGCGCCGCGGCTGCCGTGCACCGTCATGGTCAATGTGTTGGGCGGGCGCTATGACGACCTGCATGACGGATTCCTGCACGTCATGGCCCGGGACCCGGGCGTGAAGGTGCACTTGTATGGCAAGGCAGTGCGACCGGGCCGGAAGGTGGGGCACGTGACGGTGCTCGGAGCCGATCCGGAGGTGCTCCTGGCGCGTGCACGGCATGCGGCGGACTTCTTCGAAGGGACCATCGATGGCTGAGGGGCAAGCTGACGCGGCGGCGGTTGAGCCGTCGGTCGGCGTGGTGATGGGGTCGGACTCGGATTGGCCGGTGATGTCGGCGGCGTCGGAGGTGCTGGCCGAGTTCGGCGTGCCGCACGAGGTCGACGTCGTGTCGGCGCATCGGATGCCACAGGCGATGATCGACTATGGCCGGGCGGCCGAGGGTCGGGGTCTGCGGGTGATCATCGCCGGCGCCGGTGGAGCGGCGCACCTGCCGGGGATGCTGGCGAGTGTGACGGTGGTGCCGGTGATCGGTGTTCCGGTGGCTCTATCGCGGCTGGACGGGCTGGACTCGTTGCTGTCGATCGTGCAGATGCCATCGGGTGTGCCGGTGGCGACTGTGGCCGTGGACAACTCGCGTAACGCCGGGCTACTGGCGGTGCGGATGCTTGGGGTGGCGGATGAGGGGTTGCGTCGCAGGATGGCCGCGTTCCAGGCTGACCTGGAGTCGACCGCGCGCGCCAAAGGTGATCGTATCCGCAAGGTCGTCACGCCTTGACGGGTCAGTCAACGCCGGCGACCCGGGCGAGTCGGGTCTGACGGCCTTGCTCCCGTGCCTCACTGTGGCGGCAAC
>JAUPKO010000154.1 GCA_030837395.1 Actinomycetota bacterium
CGATCTGTCGCCCGCCGCACCTTGGACGGTGCGGTCGGCGACCTGCTGGGCCGGGTGCCCCTGATCGCCGACGCGGCGGACGCCCAGGGCGCCACTGTGGAGCGTCTGCAGCGAGCCGCCGCGGTGCCCTACGCACGTGCCGCGACCGCGTTGACGCAATCCTCCGAGGACGGCTCGATCATGCGCGGCGAGGTGCTGGCCCGCTGGCAGGAGTTCGTCGGCACCGGCGAGTTACTCAAGAAGCTTGAGACGGGCGTGGGTCGGCTGCGCGACCGCGTCAGCGCTGCCTTCCGAGGCGAGCCGCCGCCGCCGGAGCGGGTGACCGAGGCGATCGAGAGTCGCCTCGCCAGCATGATCATCGCGCAGGCCCATGAGGCCTCCCGGCAGGTCGACGGCGCCTGGCGCGCCGACCCGGCCGGTCATGCGTTGCTCGGCGGCGACGACCTCGCCCGGGCCTCGCTGGACATCGCCGAACGGGCCGCGGCGGCGGTGCGCCACTGGCAGGATGACGTGATCGCGCTGATCCGCGCCGAAGGTGCCGACAAGCGGCAGACTGCTCGCCTGGCGGCCTTCGGCGTCAACGGGGCAGCGCTTGCGCTGATGGTGGCGGTGTTCTCGGCGACTGGTGGCATCACGGGTGCCGAGATCGGCATCGCAGGCGCCTCCACGGTGCTGGCGCAGAAGGTGCTGGAGGCTGTGTTCGGCGAGGGCGCTGTGCGCCGATTGTCCGAGCAGGCCAGGGAGTCCCTCGATGCGCGCGTGGACGAGTTGATGCTCGCCGAGCGTGGCCGGTTCGACGTTCGCCTCGCAGCTCTGGAACTCGATGTGGCGCTGCCGGATCGGGTGCGCCAGGCGGCGGCACGGGCGGCGGCCGCGCGCGACGTCGACGCCACGGCAGGTCAACTGCCCGCCGGCCCGGGCGCCGCACCGCGGGGGATCATCGAGGGTTCCCCGGCGGTTGCGGTCAAGCCGCGGTGGCGGGACCGGATGCGCCAGTGGTGGCAGGGGGATGACCAATGATGCGCGACCTGTTCGCCCGGCTCGACCCGCGGCGGCCGACCGGTGAGCTGCCGCCGCTCGATGGTGCCGAAGTCGATGCGCGCCTGGTCGCCCTGGGCCGCGCGGCGGAGGTGGCGACCGGTCGGCTGCCGGCGCAGGCTGTGGCTCCGGCCCAGGAACTCGTGGCGCGGGCTGCCGAACGTCGACGCCTCTCGGACCAGCTCACCGTGGTGGCACTTGCCGGGTCGACCGGGGCGGGCAAGTCGACGCTGTTCAACTCCGTGCTCGGTGCGCAGGTGGCTGCCGCCGGGGTGCTGCGGCCCACGACGTCCGAACCGCTGGCGGCGATCTGGCAGGAGTCGGCCGAGGCGCAGGAGATGTTGGCCTGGCTGGGGGTCTCGCGTTGGCACGTGGCCGACGGTGCGTCCGAGGCGCTGGCGGACCTGATTCTGATCGACTTGCCGGACCACGACTCCACCCACGCCGCGCACCGGGCGCAGGTGGACCGGCTGGTGGCCCGGGTCGACGTGATGATCTGGGTGCTGGACCCGCAGAAGTACGCCGATGCGCTGGTGCACGACGAGTACCTGACCCGCTTCGCGCACCACTCCGAGGTGACGGTCGTGGTGCTCAACCAGGTGGACCGGCTGACAGTGGCCGAGGCCGATGCCTGCGTGGCGCACCTGCGGCGACTGGTCGATGCCGACGGGTTGCCCGATGCCCGGGTGATCGCCGCGTCGGCCCGCAGTGGTCAGGGCCTCGATGAGATCGCTGGTCTGGTGGCGGACGCGGTGGCGGGACGACGGGCGTCGGTGGCGCGGGTGGCGGCCGACGTCGCAGGTGCAGCAGCGGCGTTGGCCCGCGCCGCCGACGATGATGATGGGGCGCCCGTTGCCGGCGCCGGCGCGGCTGAGGTTGAGCGGTTGACCGACCTGCTCACCGACGCCTCAGGGGCGGGCATCATCGCGGAGGCGGTGGCGGATTCGCGCAACTTGCAGGCCGCTGCCGCCGTCGGGTGGCCACCGTTGCGCTGGCTGAGCCGCCTGCGCCCCGACCCCGTCGCCCGCCTACGGCTGGACCGTCCAGGCGTCGATCCGGCGCTGGTGCGCACGTCCATGCCGTCCAATGATCCCGTGGCGCTGGCCCGGGCACAGACAGCCGTGCTCACCTACGCCGACGCTGCCAGCAGGGGTGCGCCGCCGGCCTGGATCGCCTCGGCGCGGGACGTGGCCGATGCCGCGGCGGCGGGCTTGCCAGATGAACTCGACCGGGCCATCACGCGGGCGCCGCTGGTGAGTCGGCGCACGCCGCGCTGGTGGTCGCTGGTGGGTGCGCTGCAGTGGCTGCTGTTGGCCCTGGCGGTGGCCGGCGGCGTGTGGTTGCTGGCGTTGGCCGGGTTGAGCTACCTGCAGTTCGACCTCGGCCCGGCCCCGAAGGTGGAGGGCTTCCCGATACCCACACTGATGCTGATCGTCGGCCTGCTCGGTGGCGTGGTGCTGGCGGCGATAGCCCGAG
>JAUPKO010000155.1 GCA_030837395.1 Actinomycetota bacterium
GTGTCGGAGTCGATCTCGGTCGAAGCCGACCTTGCCGCCGAGCTCGCCGAGGCCCCCGCCGAGGCCCCCGCGGAGGCTGCTGCGCAGGCACCTGCCGCCGAGCCGGCCGAATAGTACGACGAAGCGAACACGACGAGAAGAGGGCAACAGATGGCTGTGACCGCGAGCGACGTCAAGCGGCTCCGGGAGTTGACCGGTGCCGGCATGATGGACTGCAAGAAGGCGCTGGAGGAGTCCGGCGGGGACTTCGACAAGGCAGTTGAACTGCTGCGCATCAAGGGTGCCAAGGACGTCGGCAAGCGCCAGTCGCGCACCGCGTCGAACGGCCTGGTGGCTGCCCACCTGGCCGCGACCGACCACGGTGTGCTGCTGGAGCTCGCTTGTGAGACCGACTTCGTCGCCAAGACCGAGGGCTTCCAGGGGCTGGCCGCCGACGTCGCGGCCTTCGTCGCGATCAAGGACCCGGCCGACCTCGACGAGTTGCTGGCAGCCGAGTACGAGGCCGGCACAACCGTGCGCGAACTGCTCGACGAGGCGAACTCGACCATGGGCGAAAAGATCGAGATCCGCCGGTTCACCCAGGTCAAGGACGGCTACGTCTACGTTTACCTGCACAAGCACGACCCGGCATTGCCCCCGAGTGTGGGTGCCCTCGTGCAGCTAGACAAGGTCAACGAGGACGTGGCCAAGAACGTCGCCCAGCACATCGCGGCGATGTCCCCGTCCTACCTGCGCAGCGACGACGTGCCAGCCGACGTGGTGGCCGCAGAGGCTCGGATCGCCGAGGAGAAGGCGATCGAGGAGGGCAAACCTGCGGCCGCGCTGCCCAAGATCGTCGAGGGTCGGGTCAAGGCGTTCTACAAGGACTCCTGTCTGGTCGACCAGGCCTGGGTGCGCGACAACAAGAAGACGATCGGTGCCTACCTGGACGAGAACGGCGTCAGGGTCATGCGCTTCGCCCGGTTTCGGGTCGGCCAGTAGTAGCAGCAGAAATGCCTCCGGCACGCCTCACGCTCGCCGGGTAGGGCAAACTGGCGCCAGCGAGGTTCCGCGTGTCCGGTGTGAAGGAGCAGCCTGTGGTGGTCGACGTTCGTCCGGACGAAGTACTGCAGCCCCGGTTGGAGGGCATGCCGGCGGCCTGGCCCGGTGTCGGGCCCGATGGTTGGCACCGAGTCCTGCTCAAACTGTCCGGTGAGGCCTTCGCCGGCCAGGGCGGCGGCCTCGGGGTCGATCCTGACGTCGTGCATTCGATCGCGATCCAGATCGCAGCGATCGTGCGCGACGGCCGCGAGGTGGCCGTGGTGATCGGCGGCGGCAACTACTTTCGCGGGGCGCAGTTGTCCGAGCGCGGCATGGATCGGGCCCGGGCTGACTACATGGGTATGCTCGGCACGGTCATGAACTGCCTGGCGCTGCAGGACTTCCTGGAGAAGCAGGGCATCGAGACCCGAGTGCAAACGGCCATCACCATGGGTCAGGTCGCTGAGCCGTACGTGCCGCGCCGGGCGATTCGGCACCTCACCAAGGGTCGGGTGGTGATCTTCGGCGGCGGCTTGGGTGTGCCGTACTTCTCGACGGATACCTGCGCGGCCCAGCGTGCGCTGGAGATCGGCGCGGAGGTGGTACTGATGGCCAAGGGTGTGGACGGCGTGTACGACGCCGACCCCCGCCAGGTGGCGGACGCGAAGAAGTTCGACGAACTCACCCCGTCGGAGGTGTTGGCACGCGGGCGGAAGGTCGCCGATGCCACCGCCATCAGCCTGTGCCAGGACAATCACCTGCCCATCGTGGTGTTCAACCTGTTGGAGCAGGGCAACATCGCCCGCGCCGTGGCGGGGGAGCGGATTGGCACATTTGTGAGCACCCGCGTCGGCCGGACCGACCAGATGCTCGACTCGGACCCCCACCCGAATGCCGGCCCTGCGGCCGACCAGAAGGAGACGACGTGAGCGACGGGCAAGACCTCATCGATGACATCCTGCTTGAGGCCGAGGACAAGATGGACAAGGCCATCGCCGTGGCGCGGGAGGACTTCGCGACCATCCGGACCGGGCGCGCCACCCCGGCCATGTTCAACAAGCTCACCGTCGAGTACTACGGCGCAGCGACGCCGTTGAACCAGTTGGCGTCGTTCCAGGTGCCCGAGGCGCGGATGGTCATCGTCGCGCCGTACGACAAGTCGTCGATGACGGCCATCGAGAAGGCCATTCGAGACTCCGACCTCGGGGTCAACCCGACGAACGACGGCCACATCATCCGTGTCGTGCTGCCGGCGCTGACCGAAGAGCGCCGCAAGGAGTACATCAAGATGGCGCGGGTCAAGGCCGAGGACGCGAAGGTCTCGATCCGCAACATCCGGCGCACCGCCAAGGAGCAACTTGAAGCGCTTGGCAAGGGCGGCGACGCCGGCGAGGACGATGTGCGACGGGCCGAGAAGCACCTGGAGGACGTCACCGGCACCCACGTGGGGCACGTCGACGAGGTCCTCAAGATCAAGGAAGCCGAGCTGATCGAGGTCTGAGGTGGCGGACAACTCCGAGCCGCCCGCGGCGGCCATCGACTCCGCGACCGACGACAAGCCCACCTCCAAAGCCGGGCGCAACCTGCCGGCGGCCATCGGCGTGGGGGTCGCCATCGGTGCCGTCGCCCTGATCACGTTGTTCACGGTCAAGTGGACCTTCGCGATCTTTGGGCTGCTGGCGGTGTGCATCGGGGCCTACGAGCTGATCAACGCCTTCGCGGCGGCGGGCATCAAGGTGGCCCGGACCCCGATCTACGTCGGAGCCGTGGCGACAGTCGTGATGGCCTATGAGTTCGACGTCGTCGGGCACCTCATGGTGTTCGGGCTCATCGTGCTCAGCGCGATCATCTGGCGTATTCGCCGCGGCACCGAGGGCTACGTCAAGGACGTCACGGCGACGGTCTTCACGGCGGCCTACCTGCCGTTCATGCTCGGCTTCGCCATCCTGATCTTGGCGGCTCCCATGGGACCGCAGTTGATCGTCGTTTTCGTCGCATTGACGATCTCGAACGACATCGGCGGGTACGCCACCGGCGTGCTGTTCGGCAAACACCCCATCGCGCCGCAGGTGAGCCCGAAGAAGTCCTGGGAGGGGTTCGCCGGTTCGGCGGTCTTCCAGTCGTTGATCGGCGCCTGGTTGTTCGTGTGGTTGCTCGACGCCCCCTGGTGGCAGGGCGTCGTGGCTGGTCTGGTGATGACCGTGACGGCCACCGCCGGCGACTTCGCCGAGTCCGCCATCAAGCGCGACCTCGGTGTGAAGGACCTCGGCCACATCCTTCCCGGTCACGGCGGCGTGATGGACCGGCTGGACTCCCTGATCCCCAACGCCTTCGTGGCCTGGCTGCTGTTCGCGATCTTCGGCCTGCTGCCTGCGGTGAGTTGACGTGACCACCGAGTCGGAGGTCGAGGGCACCGCGGACGAACCTTGTGATGAGGCAACTCGGCCGCAACAGCCCGGCGAGTTGGTGTTCACCCCCCGTCGGCGAGCCAAGCCGCCCGTGCATCTGGCGGATCTGACCCTGGCCCAACGGCGCGAGCAGGTGATCGCCCTCGGCCTGCCCGGCTACCGCGCCGAGCAAGTCTCCAAACACTACTTCGCACGGCTGTCGTCCGACCCGTCCACTTGGACCGATGTGCCGGCGGCAGCCCGGCAGGTAATGGCGCAGGCGTTGACGCCCACCCTGCTCACACAGACGCGGCGGATCAGTTGCGACGCCGATACCACGGTCAAGTACCTGTGGCGATTGTTCGACGGGGCCATGGTTGAGAGCGTGCTCATGCGCTACCCCAAGCGGACCACGATGTGCATCTCGAGCCAAGCGGGCTGCGGCATGAACTGCCCGTTCTGCGCCACCGGGCAGGCGGGGTTGACCCGCAACCTGTCGACCGCCGAGATCGTCGCGCAGGTGGTTGCCGGCGCGGCGGAACTGGCGGACGGCGTGATCCCCGGCGGTCCGGGTCGCGTCGGCAATGTGGTCTTCATGGGCATGGGCGAGCCGCTGGCCAACTACCGGGCGACGCTGGCCGCGGTTCGGCGTATCATCTCGCCCGCACCGGAGGGTCTGGGCATCTCGGCTCGTGGCGTCACCGTCTCGACGGTCGGACTGGCGCCGCGCATGCGCGAGTTGGCGGGGGAGGGCATCCCGCTCACCCTCGCGCTGTCGTTGCATGCCCCGGACGATGAGTTGCGCGACGAACTCGTGCCGGTCAACAACCGGTGGCCGGTCGCCGAGGTCCTGGACGCGGCTTGGGAGTACGCGGACCGGACTCACCGGCGCGTGTCGATCGAATATGCGCTGATCCGCCAGGTCAACGATCAGCCCTGGCGGGCGGACCTGCTCGCGTCGCTGTTGCAGGGCCACCTGGTGCACGTCAACCTGATCCCGCTCAACCCGACCCCAGGGTCGAAGTGGACCGCTAGTGACCCGGGTGTCGAGGCGGAGTTCGTGCGGCGGCTGCGCAGTGGCGGGGTCGCAGTGACGGTACGGGACACCCGGGGCCGGGAGATCGACGGGGCCTGCGGCCAACTCGCCGCAGCCGAGTGAGGTTCAGTCCACCGTCGGGTCGTTGCCGCCGTGGGAGGTGTGCAGTTCGGGCTGCGTGGCCCACGATCCGGCGTGCTCGGGTAAGGGCAGGCCGAGGTCGGTCCAGGCGGCAAGGGAGGACGACACGAGGGACTTGGCGTCGGCCAGCGCCGTGTCCACCGCTGCCGAAATCCCGGCCGTGCCCTCCTCCAGGTACCACGCCCGCAGCCGACCGATGGTGAGGTGATCGGCTAGCACGTGGGCCTGCTGAGCTGGTGCCTCGTCCAGCCCCGACACCACTGAGGCTGCGCGCAGCCAGCCGTAGTCCATGTTGATCCGCAGCAGTCCTGCCGAGGTCTCGAAAGTGCTCACGACGTTCACCGTCGGATCGATGATCGTCAGTGTGCTGCCTGCCGGTCGCGGCACCTGCAGCGACCGACGCTGCTGCTCGTAGAACGCCACCGACGCCTCGGCCCGAAACAGCACGTTGAGCATGTCGGCGGTGGCGTAGTCGGTGCCTGGGGCCGGGCTTGGGCACGCGAGCGGATCGGCGAGCACGGCGTAGATCTCGGTGGCCCCAAGCGCAACTGCCGGCTCCAGCGGGATGTTCAGCAGGACCCCGCCGTCGACGTAGACGTCGTCGCCGATCGTCCGTGGTGCGAACACCAGCGGCACGCTCGACGACGCCAGCACCCCCTCGACCACGCCCGGCTGCGGCGAGCCGGAGGTGGCTGTCACGGCGTCGGCCTCCACCAACGCTCCGCCTTCGGTCACGAAGCGTACGCAACCTGACACCAGCGCGGTGACGGTCAGTCGAAGGTGCAGGCCGGGGCGGGCCACGCGTTCGACGTCGATGGGGGCAGGACCGACGCCCGGGCTGGC
>JAUPKO010000156.1 GCA_030837395.1 Actinomycetota bacterium
CGCCTTCCCTAGGTAGGGTAACTGCGATACCCCCTGGAGGACGTCAACCGTGATTCGCCTGTCGCAGCGCCCGCGTGTGAGCGTGATCGTGGTGGTCTACCGCATGCCGGCGCAGGCGATGAACACGCTGTTCTCCCTCTCGGGCGCACACCAGCGCGACGTGCGCGCGGCCGACTATGAGGTCATCGCCGTCGAGAACGCCAGCGACGCCATGCTCGACCCCGCCGCGGTCGCGAACCTCGGGAGCAACTTCCACTACCTGCGCCGACACGAGGCGGGCGTCTCACCCAGCCCCGCCATCAACGCCGCGGCGGCCATGGCCAGGGGTTCACACCTCGCGGTCATGGTGGACGGCGCGCGTGTGGTGACGCCCGGGGTGGTGCGCGGGCTGCTTGATGCGCAACGTCTGGCCGCGGTGCCGGTGGTGGCCGTGCCGGGGTATCACCTCGGCGATGCCCTGCACTCTCAAGCCGCCGCAGCCGGCTACACCGCTGAGGCCGAGCAGGCCTGGCTCGCCGACTTGGGCTGGCGCGACGATGGCTACCGCTTGTTCACCCGCGCGGTGCTCAGCGCCTCATGCAGCAACGGCTTCCTCATGCCCATGGCCGAGAGTAACTGTGTCGCGGTACCCCGGCGGCTCTTCACCGCACTAGGCGGTTTCGACGAGGCCTTCACCACCCCCGGCGGCGGCTATGTCAACCTGGATTTCTACCGTCGTGCGGTGCTCAGCCGCGGTGCCCGCCTAGTGGTGCTACCCGGCGAAGGTGCCTTCCACCAGTTCCACGGGGGCGCCACCACAGGTGCCCCCGCCACGGACCATGCGGCGGTCGTCGCCGAGATGCAGGCCGAATACCGGCGGCTGCGAGGGTCCGACTACACCCCACCGGAGGTGCCCGGCGTGCAACTAGGCGAAGTCCATCAGGCCGTCGCACCGTTCATGGTGCATTCGGCGCAAGTGCTGCGGGCCAAGGTGAGCGCATGAGCACCACCACCGCGACCCAGCGCGACCTGCTTGCGATCGCCGCCCTGATGCGGTCCGAAGGGGAGGCCGCCCGCAGCGAGGCGACATTCCCGGCGGCTCCCAAACTGTCCATCGTCGTCATCGTCTACAAGATGTCCCGGCAGGCCGACAACACCCTGTACTCGCTGTCGGCCGCACACCAGCTCGGCGTCACCGCCGAGGACTACGAACTCGTCGTCATCGAGAACGAATCCACCGACATGCTCGGCGCCGAGCGGGCGCTGGCGCACGGGCCAAACGTGCGGTACTACGCCCGGCCCAACATTGGCGCCTCGCCGGTGGCCGGGATCATCTTCGGCGTCGCTGCCACCCGCGCGCCGATCCTCGGTCTGGTGATCGACGGCGCCCGGATGGTCACTCCACGCGTGGTCCGCTACGCGCTCGACGCCTTCGCCATCACCCCGCACGCCATGGTCAACGTGCCCGGCTACCACCTCGGCACCGACGAACAGCACGCCAACCCGGAGCACGACGAAGCTGCCGAGCAGGGCCTGCTCGACGCCGTGCGCTGGACCGAGGACGGCTACCGCCTGTTCGTGATCTCGTCGTACTTCCGCGGCCGGCACCAGCATGGCTACCTGATGCCGGTGATGGAGTCCAACTGCCTGTTCTGCTCCCGCGCGGACTATGACGCGATCGGTGGCGCAGACATCCGGTTCGACCTGCCCGGCGGCGGAATGGTCAACCTCGACCTCTACCGGCAACTGGCGATGTTGCCGCACTCGGAGTTATTCGCCCTACCCGGCGAGGGCACCTTCCACCAGTACCACGGCGGGGTCACCACCACCGCCGACGAGGGCCGCGAGGACATGTTGCACACCTTCCGCGAGCAATACCGCATGCTGCGCGGCACCAACTACCGGATGGTCGAGCGCGAACCCCGACTGCTCGGGGCGGTTACCGGTTGGGCGCAGCCGATGATGAAGTTCTCCGCCATGGAACGAATGCGAATCTACGAATTGCTGGGGTGGGACTCGTGGACATGAGCATTCCCGACAAGGCCCGCGATTCGGCCGCCAAAGCGCGCGAATCTGCGGCCGCGCTCAAACGCAAGGCCGCCGCCGCCGCCGACAAGGCGGCGAAGGTGCCCCCCATGGCGCGGCGCACCGCCGCCGAGGTCAGGTCATCCGGGCCCAAGGCCACGGCCCGCGCGGTGGGCAAACGGCTTGAGATCGAACCGGGGCTGGAGGAGGCCGTCACGTGGGCCTATCATCAGCGCGCCCAGCGCGCGCCCGGCCACCTGCCGGGGCGCTCACGCGATGCCGCACCCAGCGATCGGCCGATCATCAGCATCGTGGTAATCATCTACCGCATGAGCGCGCAAGCCGCCCGCACGTTGTTCACGCTGTCGACCTCGTACCAGCGCGATGTGAGTCCGTACGAGTACGAGGTGATCGTGATCGAGAACGCCTCGGACGACAACCTCAATCCCAAAGTCGTCGAACGGATGGGGCCGCAATTCCGCTACCTGCGTCGGCAGGAGAACGGGGTCTCGCCGGCGCCGGCGGTCAACGTCGGGCTCGCGATGGCGCGTGGGCAGTACGTCGGGATGATGGTCGACGGCGCCCGGATGGTCTCCCCGGGTGTGCTGCGCAACGCTCTGGACGCGTTCCGCATCGACCACAACGGCGTGGTGGCGGTGCCCGGCTATCACATCGGCTACGACGACCACATGTTGCGCGAGGACGCCGCCCACAGTCTGCGGCAGGACCGTCGCCTGTTGGCCGGCATCCCGTGGCGCAGCGATGGCTACCGCCTGTTCGACATCTCGATCCTGTCCGGGGCCAACCCCTACGGCATCCTGCACCCGCTGGGCGAGTCCAACGCCATGTTCGCCGCGGCCGAGCGGTGGGCGGCGATCGGCGGCGCGGACGAACGGTTCGACCTGCCCGGCGGCGGCATGGTGAACCTCGACATGTACTGCGAACTGCTGCGGCCCGCCGACGCTCGACTGTTCATCACACCCGGCGAGGGCACGTTTCATCAGTTCCACGGCGGCGTCACCACCCAGGCTGACTCCGAACGCGCCGCGCTGATGGCCAAGTTCAACCAGAACTACTTCGACATCCGCGGCACGACGTACTTCGCCCCCGAGCGCGAGCCCTACTTCATCGGAGAGGTGCCCAATGGGGCGCTGCCGGTGCTGGCCTACTCGGCCGAGGAGGGTCGCTCGCACTTCGAGCACTGGAACCGCAAGTCACCGCCGGACACGCCGTTCCTCGACGATGTGGTCCTGCCCGCGCCCGATATTCTCAACAATCCGCCGCAGACCGGCGGCACGACCTCAGGAGTCAACGACGTGTCCATCTATCTGCCCTCCTCGATCCGCCGGTTCGAGCCCAAGCACCTGACGTTCTCGACGTGGGCCGACCACATCCAGTTCGGCTACGACATCGTCGAGGCGGTGCGACCCGAGCTGCTCGTGGAGCTCGGCACCCAGGCCGGCATGAGCTACTTCACGTTCTGTCAGTCGATGAAGGAGAACGACATCGAGGGCCTGTGCTACGCGGTGGACACCTGGGAGGGTGAGGAGCACACCGGAAAGTACGACGACTCAACCTGGGAACTGGTCTCGACCCACAACCGCGAGAACTACCCGGGCTTTTCCTACCTCATGCGGATGTTCTTCGAGGACGCCCGCGAGCACTTCGCCGATGAGTCGATCGACCTGCTGCACATCGACGGCCTGCACACCTACGACGCGGTGAAGGCCGACTTCGAGACCTGGTACGAGAAGGTCAAGCCCGGCGGGATCATCCTGTTCCATGACATCAAGGCGCGGATCAAGGACTTCGGCGTGTGGCGGTTCTGGGACGAGATCGAGGACCAGTACCCCACGTTCTACTTCAAGCACGGTTTCGGCCTCGGAGTCCTGCGCAAGCCGGGCGGCGAGCCCAACGATGCGGAGTTGCTGCGGCTGTTGTTCGAGTCGACCCCCGGTGAGCAGACCCAACTGCGCCGCTTCTACGAGCACGCGGCCTACTTCCACCACTGCAAGCGCCGCTCGGACCGCGCCCTGGAGATGGGGCTGTTCTAGCGGGTGGCGCCGCAGTGGGGCCTGGTTTGCGGCGTGGTGGGCGCTTCTCCACTGTGAAACGGGGTCCGTGACCGGGGTCATCGCAGCCTTCCCACGCAGGGGAAGCGTCCCGGCCCTTCCCCTGGGCTGGCTTTGCCCTGGGAGTACACCTGCGGGCTCTGCGCTAAGGACTCCAATATCGGCTCTGGCATGCTGACCCCTGAGGGAGGCGGTTGATGTGTGGTTGGTGACAGGCGGCGCGGGCTATATCGGGGCCCACGTGGTGCGGGCCCTGCTGGCTGACGGACAGCGGGTGGTGGTGGCGGACGACCTCAGCGACGGGCTGGTGGCGCGGGTGCCGGACGGCGTTCAACTCAACATCGTCAGCGTGCTTGAGACGGAGGCGCTGGCGCAGGTGATGACGGACCTCGGAGTCGAGGGCGTGGTGCACCTCGCTGCCAAGAAGGCTGCCGGCGATTCGGTCGATCAGCCGATCTACTACCACCAGCAGAACACCGGAGGGGTACTCAGCCTCTTGACCGCCATGGAGATGGCCGGGGTCGCAAAGTTGGTCTACTCGTCCTCCGCAGCGGTGTATGGCGAGCCGGTCGATGATCGGCCCCTGACCGAGGATTCGCGGACTTCACCGACCAACCCTTATGGGTCAAGCAAGCTGATCGGCGAGATGATGATCCGCGATTGCGCCCCTGCCCTGGGGCTGTCGTGGGCCGCCCTGCGCTACTTCAACGTCGCCGGGTGCGGCGCCGATGAGCTCAGCGACACCTCGGCGAACAACCTGATCCCCATGCTGCTGCGGGCCCACGTCGCCGGTCGGCCCGGGCAGATCTTCGGCACCGACTACCCCACCCCGGACGGCACCTGCATCCGCGACTACATCCACGTGGTCGACCTCGCCGAGGCACACGTGGCGGCGTGCCGCTTGGTGTCTGGGGACCTGTCTGCGGCGCCCGATCCCGCGCTCCGGCCCCCATCGGCGCCCGGTCAGGCGGCCGGTCAGGCGCCCGGTCAGGCGCCCGCCGACTCAGCCCGAGTGGGTGCCATCCTCAACATCGGCACCGGCCGCGGCTCCAGCGTCCGGGAGGTCATCGACTCGGTGAGCCGGGCCCTCGGCGCCCCCCTCGCCGTCGAGGAGTCCCCGCGCCGACCTGGCGACCCGTCGATGGTCCAGGCCGACCCCACTCGCGCCGCCGAGGTGTTGGGCTGGCGATCGCACTACGACCTCGACGACATGACGTCCTCGGCCGTGTCCGGACTGACCTGGCTGTCCGCCACCGGCCGCATCTGACCCACGGCGACCCGCCCACCGCGCGCCGTCCACCGTCCACCGCCCACCACCCGCGCCCCTCAACCGCGCCCCTCAGTCGGGTACCGCCACCAACCGCGCCCCTCAACCGCGCACCACCGTCGGGTACCGCCACCAACCGCGCACCACCGTCGGGTAATGGCCCCAACCGCGCCCACCAGTTGGCCAATGGGAGCCCCCGGAAGTCGGGATGCCCACCCACGCGCGCACTTGGCGCCAAACCCGAACAGCGAGGCGCACATGTCGGGCCCGACTGCGTCATCCACACTTCAGCACGACCCCCTTCCCCGCGCCACCCCAATCAGGTCGAGTTGACCCATGCGCACACCTACTCCCTGGCCTGTACCAACCGGACCCTTCCGCGGATCGCAGGCCCCCGTGTCCCGAGGAGTGCTCGCCGACGCAGTCAAACGCGGCGACCTGCGGCGGCTGTTTCGTGACGTCTACGCACTGGCGGACTCCATGCCTGCCGGGTCGAATGAGCTGCACCTATTCCTGGCTCGCGCCGAACAAGTCCGCTCCCCCCACCTGATCGCCAGCCACGAGACGGCCGCTCTGGCCCACTCCATGTTCATGCCCAACCCGGAGGCCGCGGCATCAGCATCACCACGTTTCATCGCCCACCCGCGCGACGGACGCAGGAGCCGTTCCAACCCACCAACGGTGCTGCGAGAGGTGCCCGACGACGAGGTGATGGTCCTCGACTCGGGTCTGCGGGTGACCACGCCGCAGCGCACGGCTGTCGATCTGGCAGCCAAGCTTCCCCTGCCCCACGCGCTCATGGCGCTCGACGACGCCGCCCGCCGGACGGCTTTGACACGGGTCCGCCCCCGAGCCTTGCGTGGATCAATCGACGCCGAACTCCTTGCCTTCAGCCTGGCGCCCCTGAAACGGGCGGCGATTTCTGCGACCCACCTGCGCACCAAGAAGCGGGTGCAACAGGCACTGGACTTGGTGGACCCCCGCCGGGAGTCGCCGAGCGAGTCCTTCGCATTCGGCCACATCGCCCTGGCCGGCCTGCCGCTGCCCGACTCTCAGGTTCCCATCACGATCGCGGACGTGGTGGTCTACGCAGACCTGGGCTGGGAGGAGTTCAGCCTCGTCGCCGAATTCGATGGCGCCGTCAAGTACGGCCGGTTGGCCCGATTCAATGCCCTCGGTGAGAACACCTCGTTGGCGGAACAGGCCAAGCGCGAGGAACTCATCCGCAGCGTCGGATGGAAAGTGATTCGGTGGCTGTTCAGCACCGTGCTGGCAGGTCCTGCCACGGTCATGAGGCAGTTGCACAGCACGCTGGTCCAGCATGGCTACCGCGGACCCCGTCCGCGGTTTGACTAAGCGCAGAGGACACGGAACTGCCCGGGACACGGAACTGCCCAGGGCACGGATTTGCCCAGGGCACGGAACTGCCCAGGGCACGGAACTGCCCGGGACACGGAACTGCCTGGAGCACAGAACTGCCCGTGGCACTGAACTGGCGTGGCACGGAATTGGCCGCATGAGAAGGTCACACCTCTTCGCCACGGCTCGGACCGCCGCCGCAGGTCGCCCATCACGGCGATGGCGCGCGCCTCGCGGTCGGGTGTTAACCCCAAACGCGCCCTACCGTCCGGGAATCCCGTTCAACGCGCACCACAGTCGGCATGTGAGGGACCAATCGGCTCCAAACGCCAACCACCGTGCGCGTTGGACCCCATAAACCGACTGCGAGGCGCATGCACGGCCCCACAGGCCCACTCCGGCCAAACGCGCCCTACCGTCCGGGAATCCACGCCAAACGCGCCCCGCCGTCGGGTACTCCGGCCAAACGCGCCCTACCGTCCGGTATTCCGGCCAAACGCGCACCACAGTCGGCATGTGAGGGACCAATCGGCTCCAAACGCCAACCACCGTGCGC
>JAUPKO010000012.1 GCA_030837395.1 Actinomycetota bacterium
AGGTGAGGCGATCGTCACTCCGAGCAGCTCAAGCGGGGGATCCGGAGCGGGATCAGGCGGCAATCACGGGGGACGCTGTTCTGGAGGCGATGGGTACCACGGAGGCGAGGCGGGGGGAACCTGTGGTTGTGACTCGCAGACACTGATCCCGGTTCGGCTCACGCGTCCCGACGACGGGCCGTCGGCCGAGCAGAACCTGTGGACCCTCATCCGCAACCGCACCCAGGCCATCAGCTTCAACCGGTACTCCCGGTTTCTCGACCAGGTGCTCTGCGACAATCCGAAAGATGAGGGGGAGTTGCTACAGGGTGCAAAGGGTGCAATGAGGAAGGTCGGTGACCTCTCCTTCCTCGGGCTGGACGGCTACGAGGTGGTCCGGGCTGTCACCGAGTACTTCCTCATGCACGAGGTCGGGCTGATCGTGGACCCGAAACTCCAGGAGAAGTACAACCAGGAAATGTGCGACAGCAGTGGTGCAGCCTCCTTGAAGGACTCGTCGTTCTATCAGAGCGAGGTGTACAGGCGGGGTGGCCGATGCCTGCCGGAGAACTGGGTGACCGAGCTTCATGACCAGTATCTTGAAAGTGTTGGGCAAGGTGTCAGTCCGAAGGTCCTGCCGTATTTGAGGAATATCCTTGATAGGCTCCGTGATTTGCCGACCAAGACGATGGAGGAAGTCCCGAGGGGCTGCTATGGGGTTCTTCCGGCACGGCTCGTCGGCCCCCTGGGGCTAGAGCTGATCTGGAACTACTGGCACGAGGAAGGAATGGTGGTCCAGACGCACAATGCCATCACCTCTCGTTTCCAGAACCTACGTGTCACGGGGTGTGCCCAGGATCCCCTGGCGCGTCTGGAGATCGATCCGCTCCGGCGGATCAATAACATTCTCTGGGGGTGGATCCAGAACCGGCCGTATCTGTTGTCGGTTCGCAGGAGGGCCTACGAGTATGACCATCAGTACGGAATAACGCTCTTGGGGAAGGCCGTCGGTGAGGTGAACGGAGCGGACAGCCGCTCACAGTTCCTCTCGGCGTTCCACAACCTCCTGCACCTCTGCACGACGTTCTATCAGCAGGACGACGACCTGACCGTGCACTCGGACGGGTTCCCGTTGCTGAACGCCCTGCGTGAGACGCAACTGGTCGTGACGGCCGGTGCGCACAACCAGTACGGCGACCTTCCGTGGACGGCGCGTGTGGAGATGCTTCTCCAGATGTGGCTTCTGGGCCGCCCGGAGATGCGGGAGTTCCTCGGTGGGCGGGTCATGGTGCCCTACAAGGAGAGCTGGATGGACCGGGTCGACTCGGTGAAGTCGATGATGGGGTGGAGCGACGTCAACGTCACTCATTTCCGGGATCTGGGGGTCTTCGGCGAGCAGATCATCCTGTCCATCCGCTACGGCAGTTGGATGGATACGATCGAACCGGGCTCGGCGGTGAAGTGGGCGAGGTACTGGCGGCCTGAGATTCAGGGCTACCTCCACGCGTACCGGGCTGCGACGGGGGTAGATCTCAGCCGCTCCGTGAACGCGGAGATGCCGAGCATCCTGCTGTCGCAGCGACTCGGCGGTCGCGATTCTCAGACGGCCGAGGTCGACGTCCGGGAGATGACGCAGCCGATCTCGACGCCCGTGTCGCGACGGCGAAAGGAGCCGTCGCGGATCAGCCACGACTTGCAGTGACATCGTTCGATTTCACCTCCAGCGGCTGTCTCGGTTACCGGCACGGTCCGGGGGAGTTGGCCTCGTGGCCGAGGCTGACGACCGGACGACCGGCGATCCTGGGCGACGAGTCGGGCATCGGCGCCCGGCTCGTCGCCCACGTCGCACGGCAGACCGGGCGCAATGAGGCACTGCTGGAAGTGTCGACACTCCATGCGTTCGTCGATGTGTGGTCCGTGCTCGGTAGCGGTCACACGGCGCTACTGGTCGATGCGGCGGCGTATCCGGTCGGGGTGATGGCGCTGAGGGCGTCGACCGCGGTCCGGAGCGTTGAGACCGTGGCGCACTTCGAGGTGGAGTACGTGGCCAGGACCGTCCGCCGCTTGCCTCCCGGGCTCCGGCCCGTGCTGCTCGTGGACGGGCTGTGCCCGGACTGCGGCCGTCTCGCCCCCTTGCCCGGATACCTCTCCGTGATGGGCCCACGGGGCGGGATGGTGGTCGTCGACGACACGCAATCACTCGGTTTGATCGGCCCCGGACCGCGTTCGGACGCGCCGTTCGGCGATGGGGGAGGCGGGGCAGCGGCGCGGCAAGGAGTGTCGGAGGACGCACCGCTCGTCGTCGTCGCCTCCACGGCGAAGGCGTTCGGTGCTCCGCTGGCGGTCGTGGCGGGGCCTGCCGCTCTCATCGATGAGATCCGGAGGGCTGGCCCGTGCCAGGTTCACAGCAGTGCGCCGTCCGCCGCCGCTGAGGCCGCCTTGCAGAACGCGGTGACCGATGCTGCCGGCGGTGCGGCGCGCCGACGACGGCTGGCGGGGGCGGCACGTCTGTTCCGAGAGCTGATCAAGGTTGCGGGACTTGAGACGGCGCATTCCCGTGACTGGCCGATGCAGATCGTCCTCATCCCTGGTCGCGACGTCATCTCCGCGTACATCGGTTTGCGGCGCCGTGGCGTTCGCGCCGTGCCGGTACGCCGGCGTTGCCAGCCCGGAACGGGACTGGCTTTCCTGCTGACCGCGGACCATCCGTCCTCGGTGATCGTCTCGGCCGTACGGCTGCTGGAGGAGGTGCTGGCGTCATGACGCCGAGTTGGTCCGGACGCGGCCGTCTGCTCCCTGGCACATTCGCAGGTAGCGGTCTCACCCGCGATCTCGCCGAGCTCCTCGCGATCCCATCGGTCAGTACACCGGTTCCGAACCGGGCTGGGCTGGCCCGGGCGGCGTCGTGGCTCGGCGGGCGCTTGGCCGGAATGGGCTGCCAGAAGGTGCAGGTCGGGGTGAGTGGCGGGTTCCCCGTGGTGGTCGCGGAGCGTCGCGGAACCCCGGGCGCTCCGACCATCTTGTGCTACGGGCACTTCGACGTGGTCGGGGCCGGAACGCGCTCCGCCTGGTCCTGCCCTCCCTTCGCCGGGACGCGACGTGGCTCACGCATGGTCGGTCGTGGGGCGTCGGACGACAAGGGGCCGTTGATCGCGCAGTTGCGAGCTGCCGCCGCCGTCCGGGACCTCACGTGGAAGTTCATCTACGACGGTTCCGAGGAGATCGGAAGCCCTGGGCTACCCGCTCTTCTGGATCAGGCTGGCAGGTGGCTCCGGGACGTCGGCACCATCCTTGTCTGCGACACCGAGGCAGCCGCGGACGGCACACCCACTCTGACCGTCTCCATCCGGGGGCAGGTCACCGTGGAGGTGGCGGTGCACCGGCCAGGTCCGGTTGCCCATACAGGGCGTCACGGCGGTGCCGTGCCGGATGCGGCTCTCGTCGTGGCCAGACTCGTTGCATCCCTGCACGGTCCGGACGGAGAGATCCAGGTAGCCGGTCTACGGGACGCGTACGAGCCCTTACCTGCGCTGGGCGCGTCCGTCGGTCTCCCCCTCAGTCCGAAGCGGCTCCGCGCCCTGGAACGAGTCACCGTCCGTCCTGCGGTGACGGTCACTGAACTGGGCGTCGGAGATGGCAGGAGCAGGCAGGGCGGCGTGGTCCCGGCGGACGCGAGGGCGGTGCTCGACGTCCGCCTCGTGCCTGGGCAAGGCCCTGGAGAAGCTGCCGGGTACATCGCACGGCATCTGGCGGCGTCCCTTCCGGCGGGAGTACGGATCCGGATCCGCCGGAACCACGGCTCCTGGCCGTGGCGTTCCCGGGGGCCAGGTGGCGATGCGGTGGAGGCATTCTCGGAGGCGGTGCGCGGCATCTGGGGTGTGCCGCCGGCGATGGTCCGAAGCGGGGGGACGATTCCGGCTGTGGCCCTGCTGAGCAGGGTCGCACCGGAAGCTGAGGTCCTGCTGGCAGGTTTCTCAGTACCAGGGAACAACGCTCACGGGCCGGACGAGACAGCGGATCTGATGCAACTCCAGAAGGCACAACGGGTGATCACGGGATTCGCGCGTGCCTTGTAACTCGTCCGACAACGGGGAATTGTCAGGGAAGCAACTACGTCCTCGACGCCCCGCACGACGACTGTCCTGACTCGTACCTGGTGCGGTCGGTGGTCGTTCAGTCGGTCAGACCGAGCGCCTTCGCGGCTTCGTCAAAGCGCAGCAGCAAGCGGTTCGGCACCGTCGGGGCGTCGTGGAAGCCGTAGCGGCGGTAGAACGACGCGGCGACGTCGTCCACGATGATGACGCGTACCGCAAGACCGGAGAGGCTGCTGCGTACGACGCGTTCGAGCGCATCTCGGAGCAGTTGCCCGCCGAATCCCTGACCGTGCAGTTTGTTCGACAGAGCGAACTTGGCCATCAACGCCGCGGGGATCGGATCGGACACGCCCCGGCCGATCCTGCTGGGAGCGCTATCGCGAGCAAGGACGTGCCCGCGCAATGCGTAGTGGGCCACGACCTCGGTGCTGTCGGATGGCACCCACACAAAGGTGTTGGCTACTCGCTTGGCCGCTTCCTGCGCCGAGGCGTGGAGCAGCCAGTGGTTGAGCGTTGCGATGCCGCAGTCGAACCCGATCAGTTGGTGCACGGTCGGCTGTAGCCGTTCGGAGCGGAACAACGCGGCGGAACTCAATGCTGCGGGTAGGGACGTTCGGTGGCGGCCAGGGCGTCCAAGGACATCCGAGGTGTTTCAGCTGGGGGATGCCTCTGGAAGGGATGTGACGTAGAGCGACCGGCAATAGGGAGGTTCGATCAGCGGGCGCCGTCCGGTCGTCGCGAGCCGGACCGCCCTATTGCCGGTCGCTCGTACGTTGAACTTGCCTGTGGCGGTAGCTGCATGAAGTGACCCGGGCAGCCTTCCGGACGGTCGGCGGGCCCGGGTCTACGCGTTTTGGCGCGGCTCACACCTTCGTGACATTGATGTCCCCGTGCGCCTGGACCTGGAGCTGAGAACTGCGTTGAACGCCCGCGCACAGGCCGAGCGCAGCAACGCCAGCGACGTCATCCGGGCTTGGCTCGACGTCGCTTGGTCTCCGGCCCGCTCAGGTTGGCGTGCGCGCCGAAGGCTATGCTCGGGATCAAGCTCCTGGCCAGTTCGAATGATTCCATTCTTGTGTGACGTGTGACGTGTGACGTGTGACGTGTGACGGGCCAGGGGCGCTGGTCGTCTCCATTCGACGATGGGCGTAGAAGGACATGCCATGATCACCCGGAACGAAGTGATTGATCGACAATGGACTTATGCCGGGTTTTCCGGTGATTTCGTTCCGGGTGATCGATCACATCGTTCCGGGTGATCAAGATCTCCGTTGCGTGAGAGCGGGTGACGGGAATCGAACCCGCACGCATCGCTTGGGAACCGTCTGATCTTGTTCCGCCTACCGGCTGGCTTGCGGCGGCGCCGTGTCTGGAGCGACCCTGCTTGGCTTGGGCTAATGGCCCGCTGATGGCCCGGTGGAGAAGCTGAAACACGAGGGGCAGTCCGCTTCGTGCTTGTTGGTGAGAGGCGGTGGAGGATCTCGGTCAGCATCTCGTCGTGCCGTTGCTGCCCTTGAGCAAGGTGTTCCTGTTCTTCGACGAGGGTGCTGACGAGTTGGGCGACCTCTCGGAGCGTGCCGCCGCGGGCCGCGAGGTCTGCCCCTTGTTCTACCTGGGTTTCGCGGAGGGCTGTCTGTGCATGGGCGATGTCGTTGAGGGCTGCTCGGACGTCTGCGGCGTTGCGGTCGGCCATAGCTGCCAGGACTCGGGTGCCGGCGGTCTCTGCCCGGAGGTGAGTGACGTCGTCACGAAGGGCTGAGACCTCAGCGCGGATGTCCTCCAGTTCGCTCACCATCTCAGAGTGGCGCAGAGGGACAGCGGCGTCATGCCCTTGAGTCGATCACTTCCGGTGTGGGGTCTCCAGGGCGTATTCGGACGGGGAACGTTGTGGGGCGTGGCACTGAGGGGCTGGCCCTGGCTCAGGGCAACGGTTCGATGCCAAGGGTGATGAGGTCGTCAGGCTCGGCTCCGTCGAGGAGGCGCCGGAGAGGGATGCCGAAGGCTCGGCAGAGTTCAACGAGTTGATCGGCGCTGACCTTGCGTCGTCCTTGCTCGACGTCGCCCACCTTGGTCGGTGACCAGTTGAGGCGCTGGGCGAGGTCGGCCTGGGTCCATCTGCGTCGGGCACGCTCCGCTCGCATGTTCGCGGCGGCTACGTCCCCGATCGTCGGCATGGTGTGAGGATCGGGGACTTCCGGGAGCCAATCGAGTCGACGAACGAGTGATACCTGAGGACGGTCTCAGTACACCGTTATTGGTCTGTTCTCGTAGCATTCGGGCATGATGATGGGTGATCTCGACAGTCCGAGGATGACTCTCCGTCAGGAGGTAGTCGTGTCACACGTCACTGACCACCAAGGTCAGACCATCTCGTGTCCCCCTGGGCCGCTTCCTCTTTCGTCGTGGGCGCGTCGTCAGGCGCCTGCCAGGGAGGGCCGGGCCAGGGGCACGTGACGGCCATACGGTGTGCTCCGGCGTCGTGAACAACGAAGGTCTTGGCTCAGGATCTGCTCCTGACCAGGGCATTTACGATGGAGCGGGTGACGGGAATCGAGCACGCACTCATCGCTTGGGAACCGTTCGATCTCGTGTCGATGACCTGCTGACCTGCTGACCTGCTGACCTGCTGACCTGCTGACCTGCTGACCTGC
>JAUPKO010000157.1 GCA_030837395.1 Actinomycetota bacterium
ACCTGACGTGGTGGAGGGCCACCCAGCCGCTCTGCCCCTCTGCGACGAGGCAACTCATCGTGTAGTCCCAGCCCTCATCCCGACAGGTCGGGCAGAGGCCGTAGATGGTCCGCCAGACGGCGCCGGGCCAGTCGCTGAGGGAGCCGTAGTAGATCCCGGGTTCCCAGGGGGCGGTCACGCCGTGGACGTCGTTCGGGACGGGGGTGGTGCGGTTGGTGATGTTCATGGTGTGTCTCCTTCGCGGGGTCTCAGGGGGCTTGCCCCCCCTGTTGATATAGACATACTAACACAGCTTGAGAGGGTTGGCAGCCCCTCAACCAAGAAAAACTGGTCCCGCGCGTACCTGTGTTACCGATCTACGGCGCTACAACACCAGGGCGAGACGATCATCAGAAATGCGCCAGAAGACAGGACGACCCACCTGTTCCGTCGAGTCGCGTTACACGCAGCGAATGGATCACTACTGTGCCGGGCGTGAACACCGCAGCCGCACCGGGCTGGTACCCGGACCCTCAGCACCACGGCACCCAGCGATATTGGAACGGCGAGTCATGGACGGCGCAGACGGCACCGCTCGCTCCCCCGCAGGCGACGCCTCCGCCTCAGGTCGTCGTCAACGTGGCACAGACCGCAGGCCACCAGCACGGGCACGGCGCCCGGTACGTATCCGGGTTGACGACCGGCCAGCACATCTTTCACGGCACCCTCACGGTCTTCACTGGGGGTCTGTGGGGTGTCGTGTGGTGGTCGAAGGCCCGGTTCGGACGGCGCCGCATTTCGTGAGTGGCGTCACCGACGCCAGACGCGGACCCGGTCGGCCGGTGGTGCAGGGTCTCCGTCGCCGCGCATGTGCGGGGGGATCCAGCGCAGTATCCGGCGGGTGCCGCCGGGGCCTGTAGCCACGCGCCGCCAGTGTCCGGTGACCAGGTGCCGGGCCGGTGGCCGCCGCTCGGGCGACGGCTCCACCGTGGTGTCGGCATGCTGCTCGCGCGGCGCGGCCGGGCGGGCGTCGACGGTGATGACGGCAGGCCGTTTCGCCTTCCGGCCTACGGCCCGGCCCTGGCGGGGAGGCTCCCGCAACGCTCTGGTCTGCGCCACCAACGGTTCACGCATCAGGATCCAGGTCGCGCCGAGCAGGGCGACGAGGTCACTGATCCAGTCGACCGCCCCGGCGTCCCTCGGGACGATGATTCTCGGCTGCCCGTCGACGACCTCCAGCCGGGCCGTAGCGACCGGGACCAGTCCGGGCGGGCCGGGCCAGGTGAGGAGCTGGCCAGCGGGATCGGTCAGGTGCCCGCTGTGGGTGTGGACCTGCACCTCGACGGCGTCGCCGTCCCGGACCCACAGGACGGCCCGGACAGGCCCCGTGGGAGCGGTCATGCGGCCGGTGTTGTCAGGCCGCCACGTGGAGACGGGTGCCTGCTGGAGCGGGACCAGGGGTAGGTCGCCGTCCCACCAGAGCAGACCGGTCGGGGAGGGAACGGCCTCGGCAGGCGTCCACTCGGGGATCGTGTCCGCAGCCCCGGAGGCGAGGCTGGTCATGGCCGGGGATACCCACCAGAGTCCGGCTGCGCGGATCAGACGGGCCTCCGTCCGGGGGTCGCTGCCGCTGTAGGTGCCTGCCTGGATCGCGGAGGCGTGGTCGTCCCGGAGTCGAGGGAGGTCAGTGGGTCGCACCGGTCAATGATCTATCACCAGGCTGCGGGGGGTACGACGTAGGGGCCCACACCGATCGGTGTGGTCCCCTACGTTGATTCGAGGACCAGTGTCAGCGCCGGAGCGAACGCTTGCTCCCTGTTACGGGGTGAAGCGGATGAGTCCTCAATGAAGGGCTCCGGCGCCTGGTCGTGATGTTAGCCGATCTGCGAGGCCGGACGTCAATCCGGTGTTCGGCGGGTCAGGCGTCTCCCCCGGGCGATGATGTCCTGCGGCACATCTGCGAGATGGTCGCTTCGGCGCACATCGACGAGCCGGTCGACGGCGTCTTGGGCGGCCTCGGCGAGTCTGGCGGCCAGCTGTGGGGCTGCGAGGCTCGCAGACATGGGGAGCCCGTGGGCGAGCCGGTAGGCGCGCACCCCGTCGTCGTGGACCATGCCGATGTGAACGCCGAGAGCGACGTACGAGCGTCCGCAGATGTGGCAGATCAGGCGGCCGGGGTCGACCGGATCGGGGTCGATGATCCCCCATCGTCCGTGTCCGGCTGGGGAGCCGATCGCGGGCTCGTCGGGGTCGAGGGTGCCGCCCCGGGCGAGGCGCCGGTAGTGGCTGCGACATAGGCCCCGCGCGAGCACGTCGGCGGTACAGGATGCGGGCCCGGCTTCCTGCCCGCACACCCGCCCGACGGCGGGCATGCGGGCGGGTTCTCCGGGTCGGGTGACGGCGCGCTCAGGGCGTCGACTCATCAGTCGTCGTCGCCCATCCAGCCGCAGACGTCGCAGTCACCACCCTCGGGCAGCGGGGTCCCGCAGGCCGGGCAGGTGTCGTCGCCGACGTCCGTGGTCGCCATGCTTACCGGCTCCGGGCGGTCGGGCAGCATCTCGTGCGGCCAGTCGACGTCATAACAGATCGCGGCCGCGTGGGCGGCGAGGTTCGACGAGTAGTAGTCGCCGTTCTCGATGTCGGCCATGTCCACGGCCGGGGCGTCGGCACGCGCCGCAGCCCGGGGCCAGAACCCGACGTGGTACAGCGGTCGGGGGCCCTCATCGGGGTCGTGAACGACGGCGATAACCGTGGTCCACTCGTGGCCGTCCTCGTCGACGTGG
>JAUPKO010000158.1 GCA_030837395.1 Actinomycetota bacterium
CGCTCTTCCGATCTGGCCGCTGCGGCGCGGTCGCGGCTGGCGAGTTGCTCGGCGATGCGGGCGCGGGCCGCGGCCAGTTCGGCGGCTTCGCGGGCCATCTCCTGGGCGGCGGGGCGCACCGTGACGTCGCCGTGCCAGGCCAGCATCGCCCCCAGCAGCCCGATCGGGCGGTGTGGGTGATCGGGTAGCCAGCCGTGCACTCCGGCCCAATCGCCGATCAGCGCGGTGACGTCACGGGATACCCAGCCGGCGGCGGCCGGTGCTGCCAGCACTGCGGCCCAGGCGTTGGCGCTGTGTCGTCTAGCCCAGGGCGGTGCTGCGGGGTCGGCCCGCCACGCCGCCGCTAGCCACACACCTCTGCTGTCCGGGCCTGCGCGGCGCTTTGCGCCGCGTCCACCGGCGCCCGCAGGGCGGCGGTCACTCGTAGTAACTACAGATTTACGAGAGGTTTCTTGAATTAACAGAGACCCTTCGGGGTGGGGTGACAGCGTTCCAATGATCCTGGCCAGAGCGGCATCGTCATGGAGTGCCCACACACTGGCCCACCCGCGTGCCCGGTCTCCGACCCGCCACGACGCCAGCCGCTCGGCGCGGGTCCGTTGCCGGCCCCGCAGTACTTCACTGGCGACGCCGAGGAGCCGCAAGGCCTTGCTGGCACGTGTGACGGTGCGCTTATCGAGACTGACAAGGGTGGCGAGCGTCTCCACGGTGGGCCGGCAGTTGCGCCCCGTGCGGAAGTCGGCGAACGCGGCACGCGCCGCGGCGACCTTCAGGAGTGCGGCACGGCTGACCTGATTTCCACCCATGTGCGGGCGCACATCGGTGTCGTAGCGAAGGTCATAGGCGATGGGCACCACGTAGCTCACCCACCGGCCGGCACGACCGGTCCAGCACGGCACCCCCGCCCAGACATCGGCCTCGAGCTCCAGGACGATCGGCGCCGCCGCGGCCGGCGGTCGCACCGTGGCGCATCCGCGGTCAGCGAGCAGCGCCGCCCACGACCGGGTCCGCGCAACACCGCGCCGGCGCAGCATCGAGGTGCAACCGCGGTACGCCCGCGGGCGAAGATCACTTTTTGGTACACGGTGCGACGTGCCATCTAGAACCGCAGACACGCATGCGCTACCGTGAGACTTGCCGTTCAAAGCAAAGTCCCTTTCGGGGCGACGGGTGCGGACCCGGAACCGAGCGCCAACTCGGTTCAAACCCTCAGACAAGGCCCCGCTAGCGCGGGGCCTTCGTCATGTCACGGGCTTGTCCACACCGCTATGGATTTGTCCACATCTGCCCGGCGGGTGATCGCCGGTAGCGGTGTCACATGGCCAGCGGCAGAACCTCCCGATACTTATTGAGCTCGCGAACCAGCTCCGGGTGTCCTGTGTGCTCAGCCAGCACGTCGGCGACGTACTGGCCCATCGGCACGCCGAGTTCGGCGGCCTTAGCTTTGACGATGTCGTAGACGATGCGATCGGGACGAGCCATGATCTGCGCCCGGTCACCTTTGTGGGTCTTGCGTTGGGCCATAGAGGCGACCATGCCACTTCGGCGACCGAAAAAGCGGCAGCACTGCGCGGCGTGTCGTTATCGGATAAAGCAATGCCGCCGCAATCATCACGAACGCCATGTGGGGCCTCATACCTGCCGCTTCGCCTATCCGGCCGCTGGTGTGTCGACTGCGCAGCGGCATGGCCTTGAAAGCGGGCATCGGCACGTCCAGCACAAGCGGCGGCGGGCCGAGGAGAGGGCGGCGCGGGCGATGCGGATGAAACTGCTCAACGGGCATCGTGGGTCCATTGAAAGACCCGAAACACGGTTAAGTAGTTAAGTGCTTAAGTGTTTAAGTGTTTAAGTGTGTAAGTGTTTAAGTGGCATTCGGTGGGGTCGCCTCTTCGACCAGCCAGCGCTCTACGGCCGTGACGATGATGTCGTTCATGGGGATGTCACGCTCCGCGGCGGCGATCTTTAGGCGTCGCCGCAGATCCGGCGCCAAGTAGACGGTGGTGCGGGTGTTGTTGCGGCTTGCCCCGCTAATGGCGGCCCCGCCGCCGGTGAATGTGTCAGCGGTACGCGCCATGGGCGTCGCCGCCGTGGTCTTGGCCAGCTTGGACCGTAGATCGCCAGCCATTAGACCGGAACCTCCTCGGTGATGGCTTCCAAGATTTCGGCCAGTACGTCGCCGTAACCGACGAGGTCCCGCGGGACGGAGGCGAAAGCCTGCCGGACTCCCTCCCGCCGGACGATCGGCGTGGACAGCACCGGCACCCCTTCGTCCTCCAGCGCCGCTCGCGCCTCCACTGCCAACTTGGAGTTGAGCATGACCTGGGTGAGCAGCACGGCGGTCGGACGATGTGCAGTGACCTGGAGCGTGGGCCAGGCCCGCATCAGGTCTAGCGGAGAGGCGCCCGTCGGCAGTAAGACGAAGTCGGCGGCGTCGATTGCTGCGTCGATCAGCTGGGGATAGCCGGGGGGTGTGTCGATGAGGACCAAATCGGCGGTCGGTGGCGCGGTGATCATGCGCATATCGGCGGCGAGGACGGTGAAAGGCATTGGCTCACCTGCTGCGGCTGCGGCCTGGGCCCACAACAACGCGGATCCCTGTGGGTCGGCGTCAAGCACCACCACTCGCAGCCCTTGGCGTGCCGCCGCGGCCGCCAGGTAGATCGCTGAGGTGGTCTTACCTACCCCGCCCTTGGTGTGGACGATCGAAATCACTATCCGCATCAAAGTAGTAAACCACTGAAGTGTCTATGTGCTCAAAACACTTAAGTGTTTTAGCGCGTTTTTAACATGTCCAGAATGCCGGGTGCAATTCCCGGCAGCTACGGCGGTAAAGGCAGTTCACAGCCACCGCCTAGGGGGATTACGCAACGCTTGTCAACGCCTGTCAACGCGCGCTACGATCGAGGTTGCCTGTTGCGTTGAGCTTCAGGAAGTGAGCCCGAGACCCGGCCGGACGACCGCGGCGCTCGGGCTTCGCGCTTTTCCGAGGCCTTTTTTACACCGTGCGGACTGACGTGACTGCCGGAGCGATGAGCCTGCGCCAGTCGCCATCTTTTGCCCAACACCAGGCGACCGCATCGGGACTGGCTAGCAGTGGATCGGTGTGTGAGCGTTTGTGCTCGAAGCTCAGAGTGTCGC
>JAUPKO010000159.1 GCA_030837395.1 Actinomycetota bacterium
CGCAGCTGGCGGGGGGCGCGGCCCGTCGAGTGTGGGTTCGGGGCCGGTTTCGGGGGTTGAAACCACACTCGACGTAGGGCTCGTCGCGGGGTGTGGATTGTGCGGGCGGCGGCGGTGCGGGTTCGGGCACGATTGTCCTATGGGGGATTTCAAGGCGGCTCTGCGCCTGGCGCGTGCGCGCCAGGGGGTGCTGACGCGGGAGGATCTGACCGACCTCGGGTATAGCCCGCGGAACATCGAGACCTGGGTGGGGCGCGGCATCCTGGTGCCGGTGGGCCGCAAGGTGCTGCTGCTGTGCGGCACCGAGGTGGACTTCCCGGTCCGGTCGCTCATCGCGGCGCGCCGGGCAGGGCGCGAAGCTTGTCTCACGGGCCAGTCTGCGCTGGCCGTCAGCGGCGTGGTGAGCAGGGCGCCGTGGGATGCGCTGCCCGAGCCGGGCACCCCCTGGCTGCTGCACCACCGGCCAGTCGACGTTGGGGCCTGCATCATTCGGCGTCACGAGGACCGCTATCGGACCAAGTTCGGGGTGCGCGTGGCGACCACGGACGTGGTCATGCTTGACCTGTTGCGCTACCTGCCCGAGGCGCAAGCCCGTGACCTCACCTTCCGGGCCCTGGGCCGATCCGAGTGGGAGCCCTTCCTGGCCCGACTCGGCCAGCACGCCGATGCGCTTGGCAGGGCGCGCGGCGTGCGCCGCTTGCGTCAATTGTCGGAGATCGTCGAGTCAGCGGCTCGGTCGGCCGCCGAGGAACGAGTGCACTCATTGCTGCAGGAGGCCGGCATCACGGGTTGGCGGGCCAACTACCCCCTCCGCGTGCGCGGACAGAAGGTAATCCTCGACCTGGCCTTTCCCGAGCAGAAGGTGTTCATCGAGATCGATGGTCGGGCCTATCACGGGCTGGACCGCTTCCAGCACGACCGGACGCGGCAGAACCTGCTTGTGCAGGCGGGGTGGACGGTGCTGCGCTTCACCTGGGAGGACGTGACTCGGCGGCCCGAGCACGTGGTGGCGCAGATTCGGGACGTGCTGGAGTCACGCCAGGAGGCGCACGACTGACGCCTCGGCTCGACGAGTGTGGGTTCGGGGCCGGTTTCGGGGGTTGAAACCACACTCGATGCCGATGTCCACTGCGGGATGGCGGGGTAGAGTGGTGGCACGAACCGCGGGAGTCCGGGCCAACCGGGCTGAGAAGGTGGCTGACCGCGCCGCCGACCGCCTTACCGTCCGGGTCATGCCGGACAGGGAGTGTGCGCAATGACTGTTCTGTTCTCGGCGTGGGGATACGACGTCACCGTGTTGGAGTTCGCGTCGGTGATCCTGGCGTTCCTGGCCGTGGGGCTGGGGATCGTGGGGACCCGCTGGACGTGGCCGTTCTACTTCGTGTCGAGCTTGCTGTATGGGTGGCTCTTCCTGCAGTGGGACTTGCCGGCGTCGGCCGGGATGCAGGTGATCTTCCTCGTGGCTGCGGTCTGGGGCTGGTTCACCTGGGGATCCGACGGGGTGCGGGCGCCTGGTCGGCTGACCAACCGGCAGCGGCTCGGCGGTGCGGTGATCGTGGTGATGGCGTGGCTGGTGCTGGCCCCGATTCTGCAGGTGGTCGGTGGTGTGGCGACGTGGGGTGACGCCTGGATGTTCGTGGGGTCGCTGGCGGCGCAGATTCTGATGGTCCGGGCGAAGGTCGAGGCCTGGCCGATGTGGGTGCTGGTGAATGCCGTCGGCACGGCTCTCTATGCCAGTCAGGGGCTGTACTTCACGGCGCTGTTCTACGGCGTGTTGATCGGTATGGCCGTGGTGGGTTGGCGGGAGTGGCTGGGGCGTTCCCGGGTGCCCGCCCCGGAGTCGGCACCGGCGGTTGCCGCGGGTGTCTGAGGTGCGGCCATCCGCTGGGTCAGGGGTTGGGGGGGTCGGATCAGACCAGCTGCACGGGTCGGACCGGCTGCCAGGCCTGATCGTGCTCGTCGGCGGCGAATCGACGGGCAAGTCCACCCTCGGCCGAGCCCTGACGGTCACCCTCCCCGCGCTAGATGTGCCAGAGGTGCTGCGCGACTGGGTCGCCGCACACGGCCGGGTGCCCAATCAGCACGAGCAACGGGACGTCATGAACGCCCAGGCGGCGCGCGAAGTCGACGCCATGGAATCCGCCCGATCCACCGGCGCCCGTTGGGTGATCAGCGACGGCGGGGCGCTCATGACGGCGGTCTACTCGTCCCTCTACTACGGTGACGATTCACTGCTGCCGGAGGCGCTGCGCCTCTGCTCGGGGGCGGCGCTGATCGTGTGGTGTGACGACGACATTCCGTGGGTGGCGGACGAGGGTCAGCGCGACGGGCCGGGTTGGCGGGTGGCCGCGCAGCGCATCATCGGCGGGGTGCTGCGCGGCTCGGTTCTGCCGTGGATCAAGGTGACGGGCGATGTCGACGCCAGAGCTGCAGCGGTGAAAGAGGCGTTGGGGGAGCGGTTCGGGCCAGGCTGACGACCGCCGAGAGGACCGCAGTGCGTCAGCCCCATAACGTCGACAGTCGCTGCTGCTGGATCAGCGAGACCTCGGCCAGCGGCAGGAACGGGTCCGCCGAGGTGACCACAAGTTCATCGAGGCGACGGTAGTAGGCCTGATTGGCGTCGAGAATCGCGTCGAGGATGGCCTCGGCCTCGCGCCGGGCAGCCTCGGCAGCCATCCCGGCGATGGATTGACAAGCCATGGCGAGGTAGGCCGAGACGCGGGCACGGTTGTCCGGCCGGAAGGTGAGGTGGTGCAGCTCGATGCCGTGTGGCTCGCCAGGTGGCGGAGTGACGGTGCCATCCGCCGGCACGGTCACCCCGAGGCGACTCAGGGTTGGCACGTCGCGACCAGCTTCCGCGCGGGGGTTGCGCGGGGCCCGCCAGCGCACCACGACCCGCCCCAACGCTGCCGACTCCACCTCGACGGGCACGGAATGGACCAGGCGCGCGGCATCGTCGACGTAGCCGTAGCTCATGAGCAGTTGCAGGGCGTAGAGGTCACCGTAGTTTTCTTAGGTTTCGGTGGCGTCCGAGGTGGTGCTGGTGGCGACGGCCGTGCGGCCGGGGTCGGGTGTCTGATCGGCTCCGGTGGGGTGGTGATTGACCAGGTGCTTGAGCGGGATGA
>JAUPKO010000160.1 GCA_030837395.1 Actinomycetota bacterium
CGCCCCAGCCGGTGAACACGTCACAGTGACCAGCGATCAGGTACTCGGCCTGCCGCGTGGGGTTCATCACCGCGCCCGGCAACCGCGAATACCCCGACGTCATCGTCAGCACCGGCAGCCGGGCGACCTGGCCATGACCGACCGGGATGTCGACCGGCGGGAACCACAGATCGCATTGCGCGAGCTCCCCGGGCGCGTACGACGTCCGCGACGCCGGATCCCGCGGCGCATAGATCGGCCGCAGTTCGGACACCCGCGTGCGGAACACGCTGATCGACCGCGTCCACCCGACTCGCTCGGCGATCACCGTCGCCGGCATGTCCGGGAACTCCACCAGCAACTCCCGGATCCTCGGATCGAACGCATCGACCGCCGACCCCCTGGGCGGACGCTCATACTTCGGCGGCTCATCACACGCCAACGCGCTCTTCACCGTGTTCTTCGAGATCCCCAACCGGCGGGCGATCGCCTTGATCGGCATCCCCTCCGCCCGATGCAGCCGACGGATCTCTGCCCAGTTCTCCACACTGATCACTCCCCAATCGTTGAGGAGGGGTCAGAATTCAATCCTCGCTGCGGGGTCAGTATTCAGAGATCGCTGACAACAGGGCAAGGCGCCGCAGGCTTGTGTATCCCTGCTGTGTCGCTCGGCTGAGGGTCTGGAAGCTCGCACCGTCGAACGCAGCGGCGACGCGGTAGCGTGCGCGAAACCGATTTAGCCGTGGACCAGGCATCGTAGAAGACGCGGCAACCGACGAGCAGTAGTCGCGCCACGATCCTGGACTCATCGAGTGAGTCACGACCGTCGCACCAGGTCTCATTCGCTAGCAGTACTTGGCGACGATGCCGTCGACGACCGCCGCCCAGTCGGACGCCGTTCCACCGTGCTCGTTGGCCGCCGCGTCAGCGAAGCCAGAGATCAGCGTGCTCCTTGACTCAGCGTTGTAGAGCGGGCAATTCGTCTCAACATTGTCTTTCAGTAGTACGTCAACTGCATCAACTTCATCTTGGGAAATGTCGGCTGGCAAATCTGCAGCGGTCGGCGTGATCTCTGAACCACCCGATGAGCAACTCG
Organism: Actinomycetota bacterium; assembly: GCA_030837395.1. GTDB lineage: Bacteria > Actinomycetota > Actinomycetes > S36-B12 > UBA10799 > JACJWR01. Next base: position 1,076 of record JAUPKO010000160.1, read on the forward strand.
TGACCAGCATCAGCGCGGCGACAACAATCGCGACCCGAGCAATCTTCATCAATGCCTCTAGTAGCACGCATTCACACTGCGCGAAGGATAACGAATGGCGGTTGGTGCTGTGCGGATCGATCCGCGCTCAGTGCGGTAGCAACGGGCTCGACGCAGCACTGCGCGGTGAACGGCAACGCACTACCCTTGAGAGCCAAGGCGCGAGCCGCCAATTGTCAAAGGTGCAGGCTGGGGACGTCAGTCCACGGACTCACACGCACTCGTAGTAGTGACCGGAGACGCCGCTGGTCTCAGGCGTACTTCGTGTCCGCGAGGATGACGTCGATCGCCTTCAGCAGCGGCGGCCATCCATCGAAGCTGCCGTTGAGGCTTTTGCGAACGGCCACTCCGCCGTCGGTGTAGCCGTTGAAGTCGCCCCTCTCGTAGGTCCAGAGAAACAGCCCGAGCGGAGATAGCTCATCTGGTGTCGCACGAGCCAGTCGACTCTTGAGAGCGCCTACCTGCGCCATGCGGGAGGGGATGCTGGACCATTCGGCCACTACGTCTGGGTCGGTGCAGGCTTCGAGGACGCCGTCATCGACGTCGGGTGAGGTAAGCAATTCATCGGGGAACCGGTCGGCGCTGAAGTGCATGGCACTGATGGCCGAGTACAACTTGCCCCACTGCTGTCTGAGCGCTGCATTCTTGCCCTTGCGGATCAGCGAGCGGACGTGAACCGCCGCCGCCAGGGTGTCCTGATAGGGCAGGTACGAGTTGAGTGCCGCAGTGAGTCGCCGGCAAGCGACATCGCTCGCGAGTGCGGGAATCGTGGCACTTGGGGCAGCAAGCGGACTCCCTGAGCCCGACGGCAGTGCTGAAATGGCGGCGACAGCCATCGACGATGGGTCCGACGAGTTCGCCGTCGAGGTGGAACAGGCCGACAGGACGGCAACCGCCGCGAGCGCGGCGGCGAGGCACGCGAACCTCGTCATGCACGGTCCGTGTGCCTTCGCGTTGTCGTTCACAGGTCCCCCGATTGTGGTTCTAGAAGTGTGAGTATCGCAGCGAGGCCCACCAACTCGCAGCACGCTTGCGATGGCGTCATTGTCGACCTCCCCGACATGCGATTTCCGGTCAGGTCCGGCGAGGGCGCGACAGCGTTCGATTGGTGGGAGTAGTCGGAACGTGCTTCGACGGAAACCTGGCCCGTGCGGACTTCCGGAGGGCCGAGCCCCGGGAGTTCCTGTCGGACGACAGGGCCCGGGGCTTCGCGCCGTCTAGGCCTCCGAGCAGGCTGTCGCCTGACTGCCCGTTGCACACCGGCATGGGTACCGGTATTCTGCCGGTATGACGAAGCACCAAGGGAGCGAGCCGACGCAGACGCTCGAACGGCTGGAAACACGGGTGAGCCCGGCGGATCGTGCCCGGATCGGTGAGGCCGCGAAGGCCGCGCACGAGTCCGTCGCCCACCTGCTTCATCGGGCCGCCCTGAAGGAGGCGGACGAGATTCTCGGTCGTGAGGTTGACGTGACCCGCATGCCCGCTGCGGAGTATGAGGCGCTGCTGGCGGCCCTCGACAGTCCCGCCGAGGCGATTCCCGAGTTGGCGAGGATCGCGGCCCGTCCGAGCCGTTTCGTCAGACGGTGAAATGTACGTCTCCGAGAGGCTGAATGAGCACCACGTCCTCGACGCGTTCGATTCCGGTAGTGGCCCACTGGACCAGTGGCTGAAGAATGACGCTCGACGTGCTCAGGGTGCCGGCATGGCGCAGGTATACGTCTGGCGTGAGCCGGACTCCCAGGTCGTCGTCGGCTACTTCGCGATCACGCCTGCCAACGTCGCCCCAGACGATCTCAGTCGAAGCGTGCGCGGAGGCTACTCGAGCCGGATCCCCGGCTACCTGATCGCCCGCCTCGCCATCGCCCGGCAGCTTCGAGGCCAGGGTTACGGATCGGAACTGCTCCTCGACGCGCTGGAATCGGCCGCAGCGGCCGCGAACCTCGGCGGGGGTCGCCTCATTGTTGTGGATGCCATCGACGACAACGCCTTCGCGTTCTATCGGCACCACGGCCTCACACCGATCGGGGGGACCAGGCGCTTGTTCGTGCGCATCGATCGCGTCAGCGAAACGATCGGATCTGTCCTGTACGGGGAGCGTCCGAGCCACACAGAGACTGTGGTAACAGGGTTCCGGTGGGCGATCACGGCACCGCCGGACCACACACTCGTCTTGCAGCTCGAGCCGATTGCCGCGGCGCGGCGGGCCGCTAAGGACTCGGCGGTGGGACTTTTCAGTGTCGCCGGGTTCACGCCCATCGTGCTGCCGACCGATGCACTGGATTCAGCTCGCGCCGGCGTGACGTGCCGCATTGACTCACCAGTTCACTTGACCATCGTCATCCGCCAAGAAGCAGGACCCGCGATCGACATCCCGGTGCCCCACGACAGCCCGGCGCTCACCACGGCCGTGAAGGCCGACGGCTTCGTCCGGACATACGCGACCACCGACAGCATCGGGGCGAGCGGGCTCATCGACCGCGCCATGATGACCAGGGACATGGCCAATGGAGTCGTCTTGGGCGCACGTGTCGCCGTGGCGACCGCCCCCTCCGGGTGAGCCGGCCATCATCTGGCCACTCGAACCTCTGACTGCTGCGAGCCCTATCGAGGTGCACGGATCCCTCGCGCACGCTGACATGATGGCTATATTACGTAGTACCTGCAAACTGCGTAATATAGAATCCACCTGTGGTTGCCCCTCCCGCCCTGGTCCGGGCCACCGTCGCGCAGGTCATCACCGCGTACGGCATCGACGTCGAGCGGCGCCTGGCGGCCGGGGCGATGGCGCAGACCACCGCCGACACCTACGCCCGCGACCTCGCCGACTTCCTGCGATTGGCCGGTGCGGACACGATTCTGGACGACCTGTCCGGGGACGACGTGGATGACATCGTGCTGGCGTTCC
>JAUPKO010000161.1 GCA_030837395.1 Actinomycetota bacterium
GCGCGGTCTACCGCACCGCCGTGGCCGCGACCGCTGCCCTCGCGGCAGGGGCATTCGTGCTCAGCTTCGTCGCGCTGCGCGACCTGGCCGTACTGGCCGGGATCAGCCCCGCACTCGCGGCGATCCTGCCGCTGGTGATCGACCTCGCAGTCGCGGTCGCGACCATCGCCCTGGTCGCCATCGGGGATAAACCCGCACGTCGAACCCGGACCGTGACACCCAACGCGACTGCCGCCGCGACCACCAGCGCGACCACCAGCGCGACCACCAGCGCGCCAGATCGTACCGCGACCACCACACCGGATCGTTCCGCGCCTGCGGTCGCCTCCGACGCGACCGCACGGTTGGCCGCCCAACTGGTCGCCACCAAGACCACCCGCCAACCGGTCGAAACCGTCGAAGCGATCCTGACCGCACACCACAACGGCGACCCACTCAACCGCATCGCCGCCACCCTCGGGGTGCACCACAGCGCGGTCAAGCGGGTCCTGCAGGCCGCTGAGGCGCAGCGCCAGCTTCTTGTGTCGGCCTGACCGTCGGTCCGGATGGTAACCTTGTCCTTACAGGTCGCGTCACCTTGTGGCGATCCGGTCGGCACCGGTTAACGATTCGACGCACGCCAGCCCAATAGCCGTTCGCGCTGGGGCAGAGCATCGCAAGCCCCGTCCAGACGACGGTCGGCCACGGCGAGGTTTCCCACCAGTCTTTGCCAGACCAATCGGGGTCACGTTCAACTATGAACAGGACCAGATTGTGCCTACCCGCAAAGCCCGTGCCCGGCGGACCGATGCCGGAAACATTCATCCCTCCCATAACCACGAGGTCGTCGCGAAGAGCCGCGAGGGGGTGGCCACGCCTGTCGACGAATACATCATGATCAGGCTTGGCGCAGTTAGGGGCTCAGGGTCCAGGGGAGTGACGTCGTGAGCGCCGAACTGACCCCTTTCCAGCAGAAGGCCGAGGGTGCTCTGGAGGCGCTGAATCAACGCGCTAACTCGGGTTTTGTGGCCGAGATCAACGAGATTCTCGCTCGGGGTGCGGTTCGTGCGGCCGATGAGGTTGACGGCCTGCCCGACGCCGGTAGTGGCGACGCCAGCCAGGCCGTCCGAGGCCGACGTGCACCCGGCATTGACTTGGGTGTCGGGGACAGGGCCGACCGTTGCGGTGTTCCAGGGCAGACCCTTTCGATGGCTGAGGTGCTGGCCGTCCTGGGCTACCACGGCGAAGAGTTCATCGCCGTCTGCTGCCGCCCTATTTCGGATGTGTTCAGGGCGCAGGTGACCACGGCGCGCCAGGCTGGCGAGGTCGCTGGTGAGGTTTCTGAGCGGGCGTGCGTCTGGTTCTCTCCGAACGCCACCACCGGGCCGGTGCGCCAGGGTGGACGCCGGGGTGATGAGGGTGACGTCACACGCTGGGCCGCAACGCCTCTGGACCTTGACGTCGAGACGGGCGGGTTCGCCGACATCGCCGAGGCCGAGGCATTCATCGACGCCCTGTCGACGGCGATCGGGACCCGCCCAACGGTGGTGATCCACAGCGGCCATGGTCTGCAACCCATCTGGGCCGTCTCTGACGGCCGCCGCGACGACGAGCAGGCGTGGGAAGCGACCTACCGGCTCACTCGGCGGTTCGGTCGTTGGGCTGCCGAGGAGGCTATGAACCTCTACGGGGCCAAGCTGGACACCGTTTCCGACCTGAGTCGTCTGGTCCGGGTGCCGGGAACGATGAACTGGAAGGACCCCCAGCATCCGGTGCCGACGTCGGCGGTGCGAGATACCGGTCGACCCTTGACGGTGAAGGAGATCGAGGACTTTCTCGACCGAGTGAGCGCCGTCGAAATCGAATCCGATCAACCGGTTTTCGGTGAGATCGTCAGCGACTGCGAGGCCTGGGATTTCGGCACTGAGGACTGCGCCTATGTGCAGGCGATGGTCCCGGCCTGGGGTCAGGAGTCCGACCGGCCCACCGCTGGCCGTCACCAGTGGGCGATGAAGCGGGCCGTGAAACTGGCCTCGGCCTACCGGCTGGGTTGTATCACCGAAGACGGCCTCATCGCCGCCCTGGAGGCGTTGGAGGCGTATCTCACTTATTGGTGTTTGGAGGTTGGTGATCACCGTCCCCTGCACTACGACGAGATCGGCGGTGCCTTCCGCTGGGCGATGTCCAAGGTGCAGACCTTCACCGACGAGCGGGTCCGTCGGGAGCTGGGTGATCACCGACACCCTCAGCGTGCCGAGGAATCGTGCGACTCGGTGGCGTCCTTCGACGAGGCCGTCAACGCCCGGCTGCACCGGCTGCGGGTCGAGGAAGCTGCCCGGCAGCTGTTCGCCCGCGAGAAGACCGATCCGGCAGCGCCGTTCGATGCCGGACTGCTGGCCGACTTTCAGGAGCAGCCCCTCGATCAGCTGTGGCGGATCGGTGACCTTCTCCCGGCTGACGGGTCGATGCTGGTGGTGGCCCAACGCAAAGCGGGCAAGACCACCCTCATGCTCAACCTGGCCCGCTGCCTGCTGACCGGCGAGCTGTTCCTGGGCCGCTTCTCCTGCCGTAAGGCCACCGGGAAGGTGGCGATCCTCAACTACGAAGTCGGCGGCCACCAGCTGGCGACTTGGGCCAGGGGAGTCGGGGTGCCCGAGGACGGCCTCGTCCTGGCCAACGTGCGGGGGCGGCGCAACCCGCTGGCCCACGAGGAGGACCGGCGGACGTTGGCTGCCCTGCTGCGCGACCAGGGGGTCGAGACGGTCATTGTCGACCCCTTCGGCCAAGCCTTCACCGGCAAGAACCAGAACGACGCCGGGGAAGTAGACGCCTGGCTCAAAGACCTCGGCATCTTCGCCCGCACCGAGGTCGGTGCCCGCGACATCATCCTGACCGCCCACGCCGGGTGGAACGGCGAACGTACCCGAGGGTCCTCGGCCCTGGAGGGTTGGGCCGACTCCGTCGTCACGCTGACCTTCGGGTCCGACCAGCAATCCCGGTACCTGCGGGCCATCGGGCGCGATGTCGGGGTGGACGAGGACCTGCTCAGCTTCGACCCCGGGACTCGGCTGATGGCCATGACCGGTGTGGGAAGCCGCAAGCAGGCCACCCGCGTCTCCAAGGCGCAGGACCTAATTCAGCCGGTCTGCGACGCCGTCCGCGACAAACCCGGCGCATCGGCCACCGAGGTAGTAAACAGGGTCCGTGGCCTGCGCAACGACGGCGCGGTGACTATTGCCTTCCAGGACAACGACGTCCGCAAGGCCATCGCGGCTGCCGTCGAGCAGGGTCTTCTGCGTCGGGAGGAACTCGGCCCCGGCAAGCCCATCAAGCACTATCTGGTCGACCCCGTCCAGCCCCAATCCGGTGCTGACCCGGCTGGACGGGCTTCATGACCTTCAACACTGCAGGTGGCAACCCCGTCCAACCCCGTCCAAACCCCTGCCAGGACAAGGCTTACCAACCCCGTCCACGTCCTATAAGGACGGGGTGTCCCTGGATGGGGTCACGAACAGCCATAGCCCTTCTCCGTCGGCGGCCAGAGTCATCAACCAACACGACGCCGACTGCGCCGCTGGCACCCGGTTTCATTCCGGCCCCGGGGTGGGGAGGCCGAGATACCGGCAGGGTCGGCCGCAACCGCCTGCCTTGGAGATCCAGACGCCCCTACCCGCGTCCCCGCCGATGGATCGCCACCGCTAGGCGGCGGATGCAGTTGTGCTTCCGGCAATCATCACCCGAAGCTAAAATGCGCCGGTGAATTCTTTTCGCCATCACCCATATTTGACCGTCTGGGTGGTGGCCCTATTGCTGTTCCTGAGCCCGTTCTTGGGGATGCGGGACGATGGGACCTACACGGCACTGGGAGAGGCGCTGAAAGTCCCCGCCTTGCTGGGCCTCGCTTTCGGCGCACCAATCGTCACAATTCGCATCTGGCTGCGTAGGTCCAGGATGAAGCGGAAGGCCAAGAAAGAAGTCCTCGCTCGGTGCGAATACGAGCACCGGGCGATCATGAATGGCGACCCCGTTGGCTTATACGGCCGCTACACACCAGCACAGTTCGATGAGCCCCCCTCGGTTGAACTCGCCGCCCAGCACCAGCTGCCCACTTCTGCGGGCCTTCTCACCCAGAGCGTCACCGCCGGTGAATCGCAAGCGCCAATCCGATCTCCTCGATGACATGCGCCTCCGGCATGGTGCCGCCGTTCTCCCTACAACATGCGCTCAATGATCGCGGTCTCACCCGCATCGAATCGGCCACCCGGGGCCGCGATCAGCGCCTCGATGTCCAGCCGGTCAGTATGTACAAGGTGGTCCTCGTCCCAGACGTGTGGCCGCCAGCGGCGAGCTTGGGGCACCGCCGACGGGTTCCCGGAAGACCTAATCGCCCAAATACGGCGGGGAGGTCGGCGAGACGGTCCACAACGGCCCGGCGCTGGACCTGCCCGGCGACAAGGCCGAGCAAATCGCCGAAGACCTGCGTGCCCTGGAGCGCACCGTGGAGCGCGGCGAGCTTAATGTTGGACCGTCCTGGACGGGGGATTCAGATGACGATCGACGATCACTACTTCGAGACCCGGTTCACCGACGCCGACGGTAACGAGATTCCACCGCAGCGGTACCGGACTCTGCAGGGGGCGCTGGCCGACGCGATCGTCCTCCCCAGTGGTTCCTACGGCTCGATCTGGTACCAGGACCAGCCGGGGTCCCAGCCGCTTGAGGTCCTGCGCCAGGACGCCGATGGGTCGATGATTGATGCCCTTTATGACGACGGAACCAACTACCCCCTCGGCGGGGTGCCGGAGGGCATCGAACC
>JAUPKO010000162.1 GCA_030837395.1 Actinomycetota bacterium
AGTTGCGCAAGTCCAGCGAGTCCGAGGGCAGCGTGGCCGCATGCGACTGCCAGTTGGGAAAAGTGGTGACCGTCAAAGGCGCGGTGCGCTCGGTCACCATGGAGCCTACGGGTACCCTGCCGCGGCTGGAGGCCGTCGTCTTCGACGGCACCGGTGCCGTGCAGTTGGTGTGGTTGGGGCGGCGACGGATCGTGGGGATCGAGCCGGGGCGGCGGATCCGCGCCACCGGCCGGGTCACCGGCAAAGGCAGCACCCCGGTGCTGTACAACCCGCGCTACGAGTTGCTCCCGGCGGAGAACGCGTGACGAGTCAGAGCGACGAGCCGCTGGAGGAACTCCTCGAGGAGCGGCTGGAGGAGTTGCGCGAAGACTCCCCGGTGGAGCGGCAACTACTGACCAAAGCGATCGGCGGCTGGCGGGGCCTGTTCGACTCCGGGCTGCCGGCCGGGGTGTTCGTGCTGGTCTACATGGTCAACGGCAACCAGTTGGCGATGGCTGTGTGGGCCGCGGTCGCGGTCGGTGCGGTGATCGCTGTGCTGCGCCTGGTGAGGCGGGAGGACCTCACCCAAATCGCCGGCGGATTCGCCGGGATTCTGGTGTCGGCGTTCGTGGCCTCCAAGACCGGCAACGCCGAGGACTTCTTTCTACCAGGACTGTTCATCAATGCGGCCTACTTCCTGGCGGCCCTGCTGTCGGTGCTGGTGGGATGGCCGCTGATCGGCCTGTTCCTCGGTTCGATGTCGGGCTCCTTGACCGCGTGGCGGCGTAACCCCGCCCTGCGTCGGGTCTACGGCGCCGCCACCTGGATCTGGGCCGGCGTGTTCGGGCTGCGGCTGCTGGTGCAACTGCCGCTCTACCTCGCTGGGCAGACTGCCGCGTTGGGGGTGGCAAAGTTCGTCATGGGGTGGCCGCTGTTTCTGCTGGGAGCTTGGCTGACGTTCCTGGTCGTACGTCCTGCGATGGCAGGTCAGTCGTCGACCGCCGCGGCAGCCCCGGATCAGCCCGAGAGCAGCCCCTCCAGCGAATCCTCCTGATCGGGGGTGGCGATGAACACCAGCTCATCGCCGATCTCCAACGGGTCGTCGGCCGACGGCGTGATCACCCGGGCGCCGCGCACGATCGCCACCAACGCTGTGTCGACCGGCCAGTCGACGTCGCCCTCGCGTTCGCCGACCACGGGGGAATCGGCTGTCAGCGTGATCTCGACCAGGTCGGCGCTGCACTGGCCCAGTGTGAACAGCCGCACGAGGTCGCCGATCGTCACGGCCTCCTCGACCAGTGCCGAGAGCAGGCGAGGGGTCGACACTGCGACGTCGACACCCCAGGAGGAGTCGAACAGCCACTCGTTCTTCGGGTGATTCACCCGGGCCACTACGCGCGGCACGCCGAATTCGGTCTTGGCCAGCAGGCTCACCACCAGGTTGACCTTGTCGTCACCGGTCGCGGCAACCACCACCTGGGCACTGTCCAGACCAACGCTCTCCAGCGAGGCGATCTCGCACGCGTCGGCTTCGGTGATCGTCACACCGGCGATCGCGTTGACCGCAGCATCGGGGGTGCGGTCGATCATGAGCACCTCGTGGTCGTTGGCCCGCAACTCTCGGGCGATCGAACGACCGACTTTGCCGGCGCCAGCGATGACGATCTTCATGATCCCTCTCCTGGCGGGGCGGCGAGCAGCGACTCGATCTCCTCGACGCGGGCGACGTCATACATCACGTGCACCCGATCGTCTTCCTGCACGATGAGGTCCGGGTGCGGTCGCACCCCACCGCCGAAGCGGTTGACCACTGAGATCGTCACGTCGGCCGCCACCGCCAACCGGGCGTAGGAGTGACCGATCCAGCCCGGGTCCACCGCGAACTCGCCCAGGGCGATGGTGCCCGAGGCGTCCCGCCACTCCTCGCGCACCCGCTCGGGCAGCATGCGGTGCAGCGTCTCGGCGGCGGTCCACGCCACGGTGGCCACGGTGGGTATGCCCAGGCGCTGGTAGATCTCCGCCCGTCGTGGGTCGTAGATGCGGGCGACGACGTTCTCGACGCCGAAGGTCTCGCGCGCTACTCGCGCGGCGATGATGTTGGAGTTGTCCCCGCTGCTCACTGCGGCGAAGGCAACCGCCCGCTCGATCCCGGCCCTGATCAGCGTGTCGCGGTCGAAGCCGACCCCGCGCACGGTATTCCCGGCGAAGGAGTTCGGCAGCCGCGCGAACGAGACCGCATCTTGATCGACGACGGACACCGAGTGACCCTCGAAGTCCAGATCGGTGGCAAGTTTGGCCCCTACCCGGCCACATCCCATGATGACGACGTGCACGGTTAGGGACGCTACACCCTGTTGCCGCACGCTGACAGGCCGATGGGGTCTAGCATGCCTAAACGTGGCTGCTCCCTCGGATATCGCCAAGCGGATTATGCTCGGCCGGGCGCTCCGGTCCGACAAACTCGGCGACACACTGCTGCCCAAGCGAATCGCGCTCCCAGTATTCGCCTCGGACGCCCTGTCGAGTGTGTCGTATGCGACCCAGGAGATCCTGATCGTTCTTTCGATCGGTGGTCTGGCGATGTTCACCTTCACACCGTGGGTGGCGTTGGCGGTGGTACTCGTGATGATCGTCGTGATCGCGTCGTACCGGCAGAATGTGCGCGCCTACCCCAGCGGTGGTGGTGACTACGAGGTGGTCAGCACCAACCTGGGCCAGAACGCTGGCGTGGCGGTGGCCAGCGCGCTGTTCATCGACTACGTGCTGACGGTGTCGGTGTCGATCGCAGCCGCCGTCGCCAATGCTGGGTCCATCATCCCGTTCATCGCCGAACACAAGGTGCTGGTGGCGATTGTCATCATCGTGGCGTTGACCGTGATGAACCTTCGAGGGGTGCGCGAGTCAGGCACGCTGTTCGCCATCCCGAGTTACGCCTTCATCGCCTCCATCGCCCTGATGGTCGTGTGGGCGGCGGTGCGGCTGGCAAACGGGGCAGACCTGCAGGCGGTCTCGGCGCCCTACGATGTGGAAGCCGAGCAGGCCTTCGCCGGCGCGGCGCTGGTGTTTCTGGTCGCGCGTGCATTCTCCTCAGGTTGCACGGCCCTCACCGGCGTCGAGGCCATCAGCAACGGGGTGCCTGCCTTCCGCCACCCGAAGTCCGAGAACGCGGCGCGCACGCTGCTGATGCTTGGGCTCATCGCCATCTCGATGTTCCTGTCGGTTACCGCGCTGGCGCTGATCACCGACGTGCATGTGGTCGAGGACCCCGCACAGCTGGTCGGCGCCCCGGAGGACATCGCCACGCAGACAGTCATCGCGCAGATCGCGCAGGCGGTGTTCGGCGACGTTCACGTGCTCGTGCTGATCGTCGTGGTGGCCGCCGCATTGATCCTGATGTTGGCCGCCAACACCGCCTTCAACGGCTTCCCGGTGCTCGGCTCGATCCTGGCCCGGGATGGCTATCTGCCCCGGCAGTTGCACACTCGTGGTGACCGGTTGGCGTTCTCCAATGGCATCATCGTGTTGTCCACGCTGGCGATCCTGTTGATCTACATCTTCGACGCCCAGGTGTCGAAGTTGATCCAGCTCTACATCATCGGCGTGTTCTTCTCCTTCACCCTTAGCCAGACGGGCATGGTCCGGCACTGGACCCGGCTCCTGCGTACCCCGCAACTGTCTGCCGCTGAGATCAACAAGATGAAGCGCAACCGCATCATCAACTTCGTCGGCTGCACCATCACCGGCATTGTGCTGGTCCTGGTGCTGGTCACGAAGTTCACCCACGGTGCCTGGATCGTGTGCGTGGCCGGGCCGGTCCTCTACCTGATGATGAAGGGGATTCGGCGCCACTACGACCATGTCTCGGACGAGCTGAGTGCCCAGGACGACAACAAAGTCACATTGCCCTCCCGCGTGCACGCGATCGTGCTCATCTCGAAGGTGCATCAGCCCGCGCTGCGAGCCTTGGCTTACGCCCGCGCGGCGCGGCCGGACTTCCTCGAGGCGCTTGTGGTCGACGTCGACCAGAGCGACACCAGGGCCCTGATCGACGACTGGGATCGGCGCGGTCTGCCGATCCGGCTGAAGGTGCTGGACTCGCCCTTCCGCGAGATCACCCGGCCGCTGCTGGACTATGTGCGGGACCTGCGCGAGGACAGCCCGCGCGACCTGATCACGGTATACGTGCCCGAATACGTCGTGGGCCACTGGTGGGAGACCCTCCTGCACAACCAATCGGCGCTTCGCCTCAAGACGCGGCTGCGGTTCACCCCCGGCGTCATGGTGGTGTCGGTGCCGTGGCAGCTGAGGTCCAGCGAACGCATCGCCGAGGAGCCGCTGGGCAACTCGGCTGGGGCCGTCCGGCGCGGGGAACCCACGGCCGAGGTTGCCGAGGCCGAGGTCGCTCGCGAGATTCGCAGCGAGATGTGACCGGCGACCGGACGGACTCGGCAGGCCCCGTGCAACTGAGCGACCCGGTGAGGTTGGGCGGTCCGGCGGCCGGTGGCACCTGCGTTGGTCATGCGCCGGGTACGACCATTTTCGTGCGCGGCGGACTGCCGGGGGAGTCGGTGCGGGTGCGGGTGACGGGTACCTCCCGAGGTGGTCGGATCACCTTCGCCGACGTGACGGACGTGCTCGACCCGTCGCCGCACCGGGTGGTGCCGCCGTGTCCGTTGACAGCGTCCTGCGGCGGTTGTGACCTCCAGCACGTCGCCGTGGAGTTTCAGCGTGAGTGGAAGGCGCAGGTGCTGCGCGACCAGTTGGGCCGCATCGGCCGGGTGCAACAGATCGCGGGCGTGCCGTTGACACAGGCCGTAACCGTGCAGGGGGTGGAGATGCCAGAGGCGCCCGAGGGCCTCGGTTGGCGCACGAGGGTGGGCATCGACACCGACGCCAAGGGGCGGGCCTGCTTTCACAGCCACCGCAGCGGTCGGCTGGTGCCGATCGACGCGTGCCCGGTGGTAGTGCCGCAACTGCAGGACGGCTTCGGCCACACGTGGCCCGCGAAGACGCGAGTGGATATCGCCTTGGGGGAGGCACCGACGGCGTGGGCCGCGGGCCCGCTACGCGAGGTTCCGGCGGGGTGGCGTTCGACGGCGACCGTGACGCGCGCGGCGCAGGGCCGTAGGTGGCGGGTGGGCACGGGCAGTTTCTGGCAGGCGCACGCGCTGGCGCCGGAGGTACTGCTCGCGTGCATCCGCGAGTTCACCGCACCGCAAGCCGGGGAGGCCGTGCTGGACCTCTACGCCGGGGTGGGGCTGTTCGCTGGTGCGTTGGCGAAGGATGTCGGGGACGACGGCCGAGTGGCGGCGGTGGAGGGCGACGAGCGGGCGATCAGACTGGCCCGGCGCAACCTGCACGACCTGCCGTCCGTGCGGCTGCACCAGGGGGCTGTGTCGGCCTGGTTGGGCACCGAGGCCGGGCGCGAAGTCGTGGCCGGCGTCGACGTGATCGTGCTCGATCCGCCCCGGGCTGGGGCCGGCAAGGAGGTCGTCGCGGCGCTCGCGGCGTCGGCAGCGCGGGCCATCGCCTTCGTAGCCTGTGATGGGGCGAGCCTTGCCCGTGACGCCCGCACCTTCGCTGGTCACGGGTGGTCGCTGGCGGCCTTGCGGGCGTTCGATCTGTTCGGTATGTCGCATCATGTGGAGGCGGTGGCGTTGTTCCTGCCGCCCACCTCGCACTTGGTACCGCCCACCTCGTGAGGTGTTGTGAGCCGTACCCGTCGGTGGGATACGTTTAGGCGACCACGTATCGGTTCTCGGGAGGACCCATGGATTCGTTCGGCGCCCGCACGCAGTTGACCGTCGACGGCACCACCGTCGACATCTACCGCATCGACGCCGTGCCCGGCTCGGAACGCCTGCCCTACACGCACAAGGTGTTGTTGGAGAATCTCCTGCGCACCGAGGACGGGGCCAACGTCACCGCCGATCACATCCGCTCCCTTGGCTCCTGGGACGCCTCCGCCGAGCCCAGCGAGGAGATTCAGTTCACCCCCGCCCGCGTGATCATGCAGGACTTCACCGGTGTGCCGTGCGTCGTCGACCTCGCCACCATGCGCGAAGCGGTGGCGGACCTCGGTGGCGACCCGGAGAAGATCAACCCGCTGGCCCCGGCTGAACTGGTGATCGACCACTCGGTGATCGCCGACTTCTTCGGCAAGCCTGACGCCCTCGCGCTCAATGTCGACCTCGAGTACCAGCGCAATCGCGAGCGTTACGCCTTCCTACGGTGGGGCCAGGGCGCCTTCGACGAGTTCAAGGTGGTGCCGCCGGGTACGGGCATCGTGCACCAGGTCAACATCGAGAACCTTGCCCGCGTCGTCATGGTGCGGGGCGGTCTGGCCTACCCGGACACCTGCGTGGGCACCGACAGCCACACCACCATGGTCAATGGCCTGGGCGTGCTGGGTTGGGGGGTCGGCGGTATCGAGGCCGAGGCCGCGATGCTGGGCCAACCTGTGAGCATGCTGATCCCGAGGGTCGTCGGGTTCAAACTGCACGGCGAGTTGCCGGCAGGGGCCACCGCTACGGATCTGGTGCTGACAATCACCGAGATGCTGCGTGCCCATGGCGTGGTCGGCAAGTTCGTGGAGTTCTACGGCGAGGGTGTTGCCCGGGTGTCGCTGGCCAACCGCGCGACAATCGGCAACATGAGCCCGGAGTACGGCTCGACTGCGGCGATCTTCCCCATCGACGACGAGACCCTGGATTACCTGCGCTTCACGGGCCGCCCGGACGAGCAGATCGCCCTGGTGGAGGCCTACGCCAAGGCGCAAGGCCTCTGGCATGACCCCAGCCAGGAGGCGGTCTACTCCGAGACCCTCGAACTCGACCTTGGCACCGTGGTGCCGTCGCTGGCTGGGCCCAAGAGGCCGCAGGACCGAGTGCTGCTCTCGGAGGCCAAGGCCGCCTTCGCCGATGCGCTGCCTACCTACACCGACGACCCTGCGCGCACCTTCGACCTCGAGGTCGACGGCGAGGCCGTGACGATCGGCAACGGAGCGGTGGTGATTG
>JAUPKO010000163.1 GCA_030837395.1 Actinomycetota bacterium
CTTGGCACTGTTCAGCCGCTGTTCCACCGCGGTTCAGGGGGTTGTTCTCCGAACCGGTTGCGCCGCGCGGGCACCTACTTTGGCGAACTCGGCAGCCCCAGTGATGCTCAGCGGGTTGGGGGTGAATGCGCCAATCCGCACACCGTTCGGCGGACCAGACCCCCGGATTCCGGGCCCTAATCGACGCGCAATTCGATGGTGACCTCGTCGCCGGCGTCAATCCCCTCGGCGACTCGAACCGCCTTCTTCACCGGCATGACGTAGCTGCCGGAGTTGCGGTCTGGGAACACCGACGTCTGCCATAGCGTGCCGCCGATCCGCACGTGCACCCGGACCGATCCGAAGCCACGACGCGGCCCACGTGCCGTTGCCTCATCCTCCACGGCGGAGCTGACCTCTGTGGGCAGCGTCACGAACGTCCACGTGTCGGACTTGCGGGCGTCCCACAGCCAGAGTTCGGCGTCGAACGTGTACGTGGACATCTGAGGTGGGCCTCCGGGTGTGTCGGTGGCTGGTCGGTGTCAGGGTAATGGAGCCTGGTCCACCGAGGTCCGGAACCACGCCACCACAGCAGTGCCGCCGCCGTCGCCTCGGACGCGTCGCAAGCACCCCGGCGCCCTGCCACGCCGCTCGTGGGAGATTCCATCGGGCGGGAGTTCGCTCGACATGGGTGATGGGTGCGGCGGCGTCGAGGCGCCGCGGACCATCCAATCTGACCACCGCTGCCTAGGTGCGCCTCGCGACTTGACCTTGACGTAACGTCAACGTCTACCGTCGGCACCATGGAGTGGTCCACCCAACAGATCGCCCGCATCGCCGGCACGACGAGTCGCACGTTGCGCCATTACGACGACATCGGTCTGGTGCCGCCGAGTCGCATCGCATCGAACGGCTACCGCTACTACGACGCGGCCGCTTTGGTGCGGTTGCAGCGGGTGCTGTTGCTGCGCGAGCTCGGACTCGGGCTCGCGCAGATCGCCGACCTGCTCGATCGCCAGGTCGACGAGCACTCCGCGTTGGCCACCCACCTGAGCCTGCTGCACCACGAGCAGGACCGGCTCGCCCGCCAGATCGCCGCGGTCGAGCACACCCTGACGACTCTACGAGGAGAGGACGAGCCCATGGCCGAGAAGATGTTCGACGGCTTCGATCACACCCAGTACCGCGAGGAAGTCGAGCAGCGTTGGGGCGCCGACGCCTACGCCCGATCCGACGCGTGGTGGCGCGGCATGACCGGTGATCAGCGGCAGGACTGGAGGGCCGCTTCGGACCAACTCGCGCAGGACTGGCAGGCGCTGGCGGCCTCCGGCGCGGATTCGCACGGCGAGGCCGCGCAGGAACTCGCTGCCCGGCACGTCGGTTGGTTGCGGGCCATTCCCGGCACCCCGGCTGCCGATCCCCAGGGCGACCTCGCCGGCTACGTGCGCGGCCTGGCCGAGATGTACGTCGCCGACGAGCGCTTCGCCGCGACCTACGGCGGCATCGAGGGGGCTACGTTCGTGCGCGACGCGCTGCTGCACCACGTGCCGGGGTGATCGCCGCCCCGGGCAGGACCGCCGCATGGGTCCGCCCATCAACTCCCATGTCACCGATCGGCGCTGTCGCTGCACACCTGCGCACCACGGGCACCGATGTAGCCAGGCACGTCCTCCGGGCCCATCGGCCGCGCGAAGTAGTAGCCCTGCGCGTGATGACATCCCACCTGCGCCAGCAGCTCTAGCCCGCTGGCCTCTTCCACACCCTCCGCCACGACTGACGCGTCCAACGCATCGGCGATCGTGATGGCCGCCAGCAGCACCCCCTGGCACTTCTCGCAGTCGGCCTCCTTCAGGAAGCGCTTGTCGACTTTGATCTCGTCGATCGGCAGGTCCATCAACTGCGAGAGAGAGGAGTAGCCGACGCCGAAGTCGTCGATCGATGTGCGCACGCCCAAGTCCCGCAGGCGCGCGCACGTGGCTGTGGCGCGCGCAGGATCGGACGCGGCGGCGGTCTCGGTAATCTCGACTGTCAGCCGTTCCGGGGGCATGTTGCATCGGGTGAGTAGCGCCGCCACAGTGCTCGGCAGGTTGGTGTCGATCAGGTCGATGGCCGAGATGTTGACGCTGACACCGATATCGGTTCCCGACGCCGCCCAACGGGCCCAGTCAGCGCATGCCATGGCCAGCGAGTTGCGCGTGATTCGGCCGATCAGTCCCGCGTTCTCCGCTGCCGGGATGAACGTCTCCGGATGCAGCCGGCCCAGCGCCGGATGATCCCAACGGACCAGTGCCTCCATACCCGCGACGCGACCCGAACTCACGTCGATGATCGGCTGGTACGCCAGCACCAGTTCACCGCGGTCGATACCGCCGTGCAGGTCGGCCATCAAAGTGATCGACTTGGTGGACGCAGGATCGTCGACGGGGTCGAACTCGGCGAAGTCCGCCCCGCTGCGCTTGGCCTGATACATCGCCACATCGGCGGCCCGCAGCAGTGACTCTCGGGTGTAGCCGTCCCGCGGGCACCTGGCCACGCCGATGCTGCCCCCGGACAACACCGACAGGCCGTCGAGTTTGATCGGCTCGCTCAGGGCCACCGCGATGTCGGCCAACACCCGATGGAGATCGTTGAGGTCGGTCACCAGCATCGCGAACTCGTCGCCGCCCAATCGGGCCACGAGGTAGTCACCGGCCACAGTCTTGAGGTCCACCGCGACCTTCACCAGCACCTGATCCCCAGCGGCGTGGCCAAGGGAGTCGTTGACCTCCTTGAAGCCGTCGAGGTCGATCAGCAACAGGGCGCCGCCGGACTGCGGCATGCCGGGGGAGTCATCCAGCGATCGGTCGGCCAGCCACCGGTCGAGCAACTCCACGAAGCCGCGCCGATTGACCAGTCCGGTGAGGTTGTCGGTGCGGGCCTGTTCGTAACCTTCGCCCACCCGACGCAGAGCGCTCATCGTCAACATGAGCCGGATCGACGACAGCAACACTGCCAGCAGCGCCAGGGTATTGGCGAGCATCACCTCCGGCTCGCCGTTGAGCAGGGACCTGCCCAGCACGGCGATCGCCAGCAGTGAGGCAACGGCGGGAGTAGCGGTCGTCCAACGCCCGTCATCGTTGGGATTGCGCAGGAAAGGGTTGGGGAACAGGGACGAGAGCATGATCAGGAAGTAGCCCAGCGGCCAGGCCACATCAAGCACCGTGCCGATCCCATAACTGCCGTGGGCCACCTGCTGGAGATAGACGAAGTCCGCCAGCGTGAGGACCGTCACCCCGGCGAAGACCATCGCGATCGCCGGCGTGACTCGAAATCGCATCGGCGCCAGCCCGCCCACCAGCACCATCACGAAGACCATGTCGAACAGCAGGTAGCCGACCGACACAAG
>JAUPKO010000164.1 GCA_030837395.1 Actinomycetota bacterium
CAGCAGTGATGCCCACCACCTCGGCGCTGACCTCGCCCACGCTCACCGTGGAGCCGATCGTGACTCCGGAGTCCTGCAACCGGGAATCGACAGCGGCCGTTCCCTCCTCCCCAGCAGCCGGCAACCGACCGGACACCACCTTCGTCGGTGCTCCGGCGCCGCCGGTGTCGATGCCGAAGACCGCCAGGTCGATGGGCCCCTGCGGTCCGGTACCACCGGTGAGCAACACTCCCACCGGCCCGGCCTGCTCAACGCCCGGGGCGGCGGCAACGGTCTGCACGTCGGCCTCCGGCAGGCGGGAGCGGATCAGCGAACCCTCGGCGTCAGCCGAGAACACGTAGGCCGTGGCGGAGGTGGTCCGCACGGCGCCGGTCGCGCCGAAGAACAGCCCGTCGGCGAGCGCACCGAGCACAAGCACCAGGAAGACGATGAGCGACAGCGCAGCCACGATCGCCGAGAAACGACCCTTGCCGCGCCGGATCTCGTTCAGAGCGAGCATCATCGCGCACCTACCGCAGTCGCCGGGTCAATGCGCACGATCCGCCGGATGCTGAGCAGGCCGGCGAGCAGCGAGAAGATCAGCACCGCCAGCACGGTGCCAAATATCAACCCAGGCTGCAGGGTGACCGGGATGCCCGTGTTCAGCCCCCGCACCGCAAGCAGCGTCAGCAGCACTGCAAGGGCGGAGGCCACCAGCACGACAATCACGATCTGCACCGCCACCGACGCGGCCAGGCGGCCGTTGGAGGTTCCGATCGCCCGCAGCAAGGTGAAGGCCCGCATCTTCTGCACGGTCAGGATGAGGAAGAAGAATCCGATCACCACGATGCCGATGACGAAGGTCAGCCCCGCCAGAATGCCGAAGCTCTGGGTGATCGACTCGATCCCGGGAATGAGGTCGACGGCCGTGCCCAGCGGGTAGGCACTCACCCCGGTGACGGTGCTGGCGATGACGTCGGCCACAGCCGCGGGATCCTGACCGTCCTCGACGTCGAAGGCGACGGCGTTGATGGGCACGAACGGCAGTCCGGGGTTTGCGTCGGCGACGGCCTGGCCGTAGGTGTCCAGGCTGACGTAGGCCGTGGGCAAGGCGTTGAACTGGGCACCTCTGATCAAACCCACGACCGTCAGCTGGGTACCCCCGGGGGTCAGCACGATCTCATCGCCGATAGCCACCCCACCGCCATCGACCGCCGCTTCGCCTGGTTCCTGCGGCAACGTGCCCGACGACAGCCCCGACGGCGCTCCCGGCCCGGCCGGCTCGAAGCCGAACACCTGCACCTCGGTCGCCTCGCCGCCGAGTTCGGCCTTCGTGGTGAACGTGCCCAGTCCAGCTGCCGACGCAACACCTGGCACATCAGCCACCGCCGCCACCGATTCGGCCGGCAGTCGGCTCGCCACGATGTTGTCCCTGGCCGAATCCGCGTACACCAGACCCTGGGTCTGCAGCCCCTGCAGCGCCCCGACCAGCGAGGTGACCAGCGCATTGGACAGCGTCGACAGCAGCAGTACCAGGAACACCAACAGCGCGACAGCACCGGTGAGCAGACCGAACCGCAACTTGGCGCGGCGCATCTCAGTTCCGGCTAACCCCATGGGCGTAATGGTGCCTGACCAACGCGCACGCGGCACCTCGGGGTCCATCCATCGTCGCCGCCGGGCACAATGAGGCCATGACCACAGTTGCCAATGCAGACGACCGCAACCACGTACACGGCAAGGGCGTGCAGGAGGGTTTGGCGCCATTGGCGCGGGACCTGCGCCGCGCCATCCCCGACGTCTACAAAGCCTTCAGCGAATTGCACAGCGCAGCCCTTGCCCCTGGGGTGATCGACGCCAAGACCAAGGAACTGATCGCCCTCGCGGTGGCGGTGTCGACCCAGTGCGACGGGTGCATCGCCTCGCACGCCAAGGGGGCCGCCCGACTGGGCGCCACCGAAGCCGAAGTGGCCGAAATGCTCGGCGTGGTGATCCTGATGATCGGTGGCCCTGGCACGGTCTATGGCCCGCGTGCGCTGGCGTCCTTCCGCTCGTTCGCCCCTGCGGAAACCGACTAAGGGCTCAGGACGACACTTCGGGCGTGGGCTTGCTGGCCAGTTCGTCGGCGATCAGGGCCTGCACGTGGGTGGTGAGTTCCTCGGCGGTGAGGGCTGAGACCTCGCCGGCGGGCACCGGCGGCAGGACGGTGACCGTGATGGCGTGTCGGCCCTGGAGGACGAATCCGCGCTTGGGCAGGGCGTTCCGGGTGCCGCGTAGGACGATGGGTACGACCGGGATGCCGGCCTCGCGGGCCAGTTCGAACGCACCGGTCTTGAACGGGCGCATCTGGCCGGTCGTCGAGCGCGTGCCCTCCGGGAACATCATGATCGATGAACCCTCGCCGATGCGTTCGCGGCAGGCGGCCATCATCTCGATCACGCTCTCACGGTCCCCTCGGCGCAGTGGGATGTAGCGGTTCATGCGCATGTTCCAGCCGATAACCGGGACTTTGAAGTTCTCGATCTTCGAGACCCACTTGTAGTCCTTGAACAAGCGAAACAGCACCAGGATGTCGACCAGGGACTCATGGTTGGCCACGAGCATGTACGTCTGCCCGGCCTCGATGTTGTCGCGGCCGGTGATGCTCACGGGCCAGCCGGGGTTGCACCATGTGTAGAGCGAGGCCCAGAAGCACGTGAACCGGTGCAACGCCACCCGCCGCCGGTCGAACGGTGCCGTGACGGCCCAGATCAGCACCGCAAAGGGGAACAACAGGATCGACGTCACCACGATGAAGGCCCAGAAGAGCACCGATCCTGCGCGTCGCATCCGGTCAGGCTACCCCGAATCCGCCCAACATCACCCCACGAAGAAGGTACCCACCAATGTCACAGTCGCCACCACCGCAACCCCCGACGCCGCCCACCGCACCATCGACCGCGCTCTTCCTGTCGCGCCGACTCGTCGTCGTCGGCCTCCTACGCTCGGTTGCCATCCTCGCCGCCGCCCTGGTGGTCTACGCCCTGCTCCCGATCGAATCCCTGGCAGCCGCCTGGACCATCGGCGCGCTCGCCTCTCTCGGGCTGTTCGCCGTGGGCTGGGTGTTCGTCCGGCAGGTGCGGCGAATCGCCCAAGCGCCTCATCCGGTGATGGCTGCGGCGGAAGCGTTCACGCTGGTGTTCGGGTTGTTCCTGACGCTGTTCGCGACCCTCTACCTGTGTGTGGACCACGACAGTTCGGGCGCCTTCAGCGAACCCCTGGACAAGTTGGCGGGCATCTACTTCTCCGTGACCGTCATGGCCACCGTCGGCTTCGGCGACATCGCGCCCGTTGGCAACACCGCACGGGTGCTGGTCACCGTGCAAATGGTGCTCGACATGATCCTCATCGGGGCCGCCGTGAAGATTCTGCTGGGAACAGCCAAACGGGCCCTGCCGAGCCATCCCGCGTCAACCTGACCTCCCACCGGCAATGAGCGGCCCTATCCCAGGAGCGCGGTGCGCAGGGCCGCCAGGCGCACCTGCCAGATCCGACGCGAAACCTCGGCCGTCGGTGCGAACTTCTCGGCAGCGTGATAGACCCCTGGCCACACGTGCAACTCCACCGGCACACCGGCTGCCATCATCCGGGAGGCATAGTCGATCACCTCATCGCGGAACAGATCGACGGTGCCGACATCGAAGAAGGCCGGCGGCAAACTAGCCAAGTCGGCTGCCCGTGTGGGGGCCGCGAGGTAGCTCACCTCCTGCCCTGACCGGCGCCCGCCCAAGTAGAGGTCCCACGCCTCCACGTTGGCCGCCCGGTCCCACACACCGACGTCCACCACCTCGTGGCTTGATGCCGTGACGTTGCGATCATCGAGCATCGGATACAGCGGCATCTGGAACCGCAGGTCCGGGCCGCCCTCAGCACGGGCGAGCAGGGCCACCGCGGCCGCCAAGCCGCCACCGGCACTGCGGCCGAGCACCGCCAACCGCCGCGGATCGACACCCAACTCGGGCGCCGTCGCGGCCAGCCAGCAGAGGGCCGCGTAGCAGTCCTGCACCGCCGCTGGCGCGGGATGCTCGGGAGCCAACCGATACCCCACCGACACGACCACCGCCGGCACCGAGGCGGCCAGCATCCGGGCGACCGCCTCCTCCTGATCGATCGACCCGGCCACCATGCCGCCGCCATGCATGATCAGAATCCCAGGGGCCGCGGCCTCCCCCGATTCCGGCCGGTAGACCCGCACCGGCACCGGGGGCCCCTCACCCTGCGCCGCCAGCAGGGGCAGTCGTGGGACCAGATGATCGGTGATCACCAACCCGTCGGCGGCGGGCAGCGTCGCCGCCGCGGCTGCGGTCACCTGCGCCAGGACGCGACGAAGTTCAGCGAGGTCCGCGATAGCGGCGAACCCCCCTGGGCCGCTCGCGGCCAGCATGGCGTCGAGGCCGGGCAGGCACTGCGGATCGATCCGGTCCCGAGCACTCACTGCTTGCGCCCGGTGAGCCGGTTGGCCACGCCACCGACCTGGGTGCGCAGAACGTCGACTGTGCCGGTGGCGATGGCGCCGGTGCCCGTGGCGATCGCCCCGGTGCTGTCGCGCAGCAGCCCGGCCACCTGGATGTCCGCAATGGCCCCGCTCATGAGTTCGTTAACGTCCAGCCGCGCCACCACGGCATCGAGGTCGACGCGGTCCAGCAGGGCATTGACGTCGACCCGGTCGACTGCGGCGTCGAAGTCGATCCGGTCCAGCACGGCCTCCATGTCGACGCGGTCCAGCACCGCCTCGAAGTCCATCCGGTCCAGCACCGCCTCCAGGTCGATGCGGGCCAGCAGTTCATCGAGAGTCCTCGGGCCGGCGGAGGCCAAGAAGGTTGCGGCCACCTCGGCGCGTTCGTCCTGGGCAGCGGCGAATTCGGCATCCAGTGCCGTGACCCATTGGTGCAGCACCCGCGCTGCTGGCGACGTCAACCGCACCGCCCCGACCCGCACCAGCACCTCACCGGCGACGAGCTCGGACTGTGCGATGGCGTCAAACACCCGCCGCTGCAGCCGCAGCCCGAGCGCCGCGGTGGCTCCTGGCAAGGCGGCGAGGATCTCCGCTGCGTGCAACTGCGCCAACGCCGAATCGGATCCCGCCGAGGAGTCGTCCTCCCCTGTCGCGGCGACCAGCGTGGCGGTGGAGTACGAGGTCACGACCTCGCCGAGCCCCAGCATCAGTGTGGTCCAACGTTCGATGCCGTCCAGCAGCAGACCGCTGGCCCCTGGGCGGCCCTGCCGGATGTCGTCGGAGTTCACCACTGTCATCCGGTCGCCGCCCGCGACGGGGTCGCTACCGGTGTCCCAGGCGCTCCCGCGTCGAGGGGGGTGCGCAGCGCCGCGCGGGTCCGGGCCGCTGCCGACCGCGCCACGGCCATCCCCAGGCTGGGCGCGAAGCGGGCGACCCGCCACATCCAGCGGGCCGACGCCGGGGTCACCAGCAGCACTTGCCGGCGGTCGATCGCGCGCTCGATGTCGGCGGCCAGCGAAGCCACGTCGTAGAGTCCGCCGGGCACCCCTGCGGCGTACTCCCGGCCACGTCCCGCGAAGGTGGTCGTCGGCAGATCGCGCGGTCCGGAGGCATCCAGGATGGGCGTGTCGGTGAAACCGGGGCAGACACATGTGACCCCCACACCGGTGCCGTGGGCCTCGGCTGCCAGCGACATGCTCATGCCCACGACCGCGTGCTTGGAGGCCG
>JAUPKO010000165.1 GCA_030837395.1 Actinomycetota bacterium
CAACACATGGAACAGCCGGACCCGCCGGCTCCACACCCATACCCCCAACCCGAAACAGCCCACAAACCAAAGAAAGCAATTCACCCAATTACTTGACGGTGGATCCAGGCTGAGCCGGGTCGAAGGCGCAGTCGGGCTCAGCCGTCGCGCAGACCCCGAACCAGTAGGACGCGACCTTGGCCGGATCGCTGGCATAGATCGCGTAGAGGCTGTCCGGCGTCACCACCGTGCCCTTGCCGTTGAAACCCTCGCCGCCGCCGACCCACCAGTTGTTGTCGCCGCTTCCCGCGCGGCCCTGCCCCAGCGCGATGGGGTAGTCGGTGCCATCGATGGTGATGGTGCCGGTGAAGGCGAAGTTCAACTCTTGGGGCCAGGTGCCCCCACAATCGGAGAAGCAGTCGGTCGAGATGGCCACCACCCCGCTGTTCTTCTTGAACCAGTCCGCGGGGTACTCGCTGGCTTCGCGCCCGGCCACGGCGATGTAGGAATTCGCGTCCGATCCGGGCTTCACACCGTCGAACTTCTGCCCGTCGGTGATCACCGAATCGCCCGACCAGGTGAACGTCACCGTCGACACGCCCGATTTGGGCTCGAGGATGAACTCGTTATCCCGTGTTGTCTCGTCATCCGGGCTGGGCGTCGCGACGCCCGATGCCGATCCAGCAGTGGTGCCCGCCGCCGCACTCGGCGGGGTCTCCACAGCATCGCTGCTCCCACTGCTGCCGCCGCACGCGGCCAATCCCGCCGCCAGCGCGGGAAGCATCACAAGGGTCGCGCCGGTCTGCCACCTGGGGGTGAGGTGGTGCTCACCGAACTTGATCGTCATGACTCCTCCTTAGCACCGGACACCGGTCGAAAACAAGGGCGCATAACTCCACACGACACTCGGCACGCAGGAGAGTTTCCTGCGGTCGGCTCGCCGACGTGCCGACTGCTAGTGCCCGACCGTCACCTGCATCCAGCTGCGCTCACCACAGGCCGGGCACTTGAGCCAGGCCCGATGGCCCCGCCCCGGCAACGGCGCGTGGAATCCCGTCGCCGACAACTTGAGCAACTGGGTCAGCGACACCACAGTCCGCCGTCCGCACTTCTCGCAGTCCACTGCGGCACTGCCCAATGACGGCGGCTGCTCGATGCCGCTGAACAGAGCCTGCTTGCCCAGCGGATCGGCCGGCTTGCGGTGCTCGTCATCGGCTGCCCGGATGCGGTCGAAGGTGCCCGGCTTGGGCCGTTGCGGCTTCGGGGCGGCTGGGCTCACGAGTCCATCTCCACCAGTCGGGCCGCGACTTTGCGGTAGGCCTCGGCGCCACGCGAACCGGAGGCGGTAGAGAGCACGCTGCGCCCTGCGGAGGGGGCCTCGGCGAAGCGGACGGACTTGGAGATCGGCGGCCTGATCACTGCCAGACCGTAACGCTCCTCCACGTCCGCCAGTGTGCGCCGCGCCAGGTTGGTGCGGGAGTCGTACATGGTGGGCAGCACACCGATCACTTTCAGATCCCGATTGCACAGCCGCCGCACATCCTCGACGGTGTCGAGCAACTGCCGCACACCACGGTGCGACAACGTCTCGCACTGCATGGGGATCAGCACCTCATCGGCAGCCGTGAGCGCATTCACGGTCAGCACCCCGAGCGACGGCGAGCAGTCGATGAGCACGAAGTCATAGTCACCCCCCACCTCCTCGATGACCGATCGCAAGACGTATTCGCGGCCGGTCCGGGTGAGCAGGTGCGCCTCGGTGCCGGCGAGGTCGATCGTCGCGGGCAACAGATCCGGTCCCTCCTCGGTCGGCGTCACCACCAGGCGCGCGTCGACCCGACCCAGCAGCACGTCGTGCATCGAGAATTCGAGGTCCTCCGAGTCCAATCCGAGGGAGTAGGTCAGGCACGCCTGGGGGTCCAAGTCGATCACCAGGACCTTGCGTCCGAGTTCGGCTAGCGCGCCTCCGATCGACGCGACCGTGGTGGTCTTTGCCACGCCACCCTTTTGGTTGGCAACGGCGATGGTCCGAGTCACGGGGTCTATTGTGCCTGTCGTGAGCGTCCCTCCCTTTCTCACCCTCCCGCGCGGCGTGAAGGTTCTTGCCGTCGATGCCGGCGATGCTCGACTGGCCACCATGCAGGCAGGTCCGGCGGACGCCCAGGCGCGGGCGCTCATGGTCACCGGATTCACCGGGAGCAAGGAAGATTTCATCGCCACGTTGCCGTTGTTGGCCCAGGCCGGCGTGAACTCAGTTGCCTACGACCAACTCGGGCAGTACCAGAGCGTCACCACCGCAGGTGAGTCCCGGTTCACGTTGGCGGCACTTGCCGACGATGTGATCGCCTTGGCCCGCGCGCTGTGGCCGACGGGTCCGCGTCCCCACGTGGTGGGGCACTCGTTGGGGGGCCTCGTGAGTCGGGGGGCGGTGATTGCGGCACCGGGGGAATTCGCGTCCCTGACCCTTCTGGCCAGCGGCCCGTCAGCTGTGCCCGACCATCAGCGGCCGCCCCTGGAGTTGCTCCTGCAGATCCTTCCCGGCGCCGATCTCGCGGCAGTGTGGCAGGCCAAGCGCGATCTCGACGCGGCCAAGGGAATCGCTGAACCGCCCGCACCCATGCTGGAGTTCCTGCGCCAACGCTGGCTGGCCAGCAGCCCCTATGCTCTGCGTGCCAAGGCCGGGATCCTGCTCACCGAGGCCGACCGGGTGGCCGAGTTGGCCGCGACGCAGGTGCCCGTGACAGTGCTGTTCGGCGATGACGACGACGTCTGGTGGCCGCACCTGCAGCGCGACATGGCCACCCGACTCGACGCCCCCGTGGCGACAATGCCAGGAGTGGGGCACTCCCCGGCGTCTGAGGCGCCGGAGTTCACGGCGCGGGCGCTGCTGGACTTCTGGCGCGCGCAGGGCGCGGCATGATCGGGGGTCCGAGTAGGCAGCCGTCAACAGGTGTAGGGCCCGGCGAAAGTGGGTATAGCGGCAGCATGACGTCGACGTTCCCGTCCACCCCGCTGGCCACCGACAACCCCCGGCAGGCCCGTGAGGTGGTGGCCCAGCAATTGACCGCCTGGGGCCTTGGGCACCTCGCGGACGACCTTGAGCTGATCGTCAGCGAGCTGATCACCAATGCGGTTCGCCACGGTGGCGGCGTGCGCGCCGTGACCCTCACTGCTCGGGACGGCTACGCCCGCATCGAAGTCGCGGACAACGACGAAACCATGCCCACACCGCGCACCGCCGGCCCCACGGACACCGGCGGTCGCGGATTGCTGCTCATCGAGGCCCTCAGCCGGGCCTGGGGTGCCCGGCCCGACGACGGCGGCAAGGTGGTCTGGGCCGAAGTCGTCGGCACGGCTAGGCCTGCGCAGTAGGCGGCGCCTCGGCGTCCGTCTGCGGATGCGACGACAGCACCTCGCGGGCTTTGCCGACCACCTCCGCGTCCACGGTCACCTGGTACCGCGATGCCACTAGCTGGCTGCGCGAGACGAAGTCCCGCTTGCCGCCGGTGAAAGCGTACGACACCAGGCCGAAAATGATACCGAAGGCGGCGCCGTACAGCAGCCCAAGCAGGATCAGCGTCAGCGTGCTGCCCTGCGAGTTGGCGAACAGCGACACGAACAGCCCGATCAGCAGGCCGAACCAGGCGCCCATCGCGAGCCCGCCCAGGGCGGCCCGACCCCAGGACATCCGTCCCAGCACCGTCTCCACACTGCGCAAGTCCACCCCGATGATCGACACCCGCTCCACCGGGAAGTGCTGATCGCTGAGGGTGTCGACGGCCTCCTGCGCCTCGTTGTAGGTGGCGAACTCGGCCAGCAGGACTCGGGCGTTGATCTGTTCCGGGGTGGGCAGCGGCGCGGCCACGACGGGGACTCCTTCGCTTGGGATTGGTGCTCGGTGAACACTACCCGCGCAGTTTGTAATCCTCCAGCAGCCGTCGAGCGATGATCATCCGCTGAATGTCGGCCGTACCCTCGCCGATCATCAGCATGGGGGCCTCGCGGTAGAGGCGCTCGATCTCGTATTCCTTGGAGTAGCCATAGCCGCCGTGGATGCGGAAGGAATCCTCTACGACCTCTTTGCAGTACTCGCTCGCGAGGTACTTGGCCATACCGGCCTCGAGGTCGTTGCGGGCGCCGGAGTCCTTCTTGCGGGCGGCCATGACCATCATCTGGTGGGCGGCCTCGACCTTGGTGGCCATATCGGCCAGCCGGAAAGCCACCGCCTGGTGCTGGGCGATCTGCTTGCCGAAGGTCTCGCGTTGCTGGGCGTAGTCGATGCCCAGCTCGAAGGCCCGGGTGGCCAGGCCGCAGGCGCGGGCGGCGACGGTGACGCGGCCCACCTCGACGCCGTCCATCATCTGGTAGAAGCCCTTACCGGGCTCGCCGCCGAGGATCGCCTCGGGGGGCAGCACGAAGCCGTCCATCACCAGTTCGGTGGTGTCGACGCCTTTGTAGCCCATCTTGGCGATCTTGCCCGGGATGGTCAGGCCGGGCAGGACCTCGCCGAAGCCGGCGGGCTTCTCGATCAGGAAGGTCGTCATCTTGCGGTAGACGCTGGCCTCTGCCGGGGCGTCCTCATCGGTGCGCACCAGCACCGCACACAGCGTCGACGAACCGCCGTTGGTGAGCCACATCTTCTGCCCGTTGAGCACGTAGTCGTCGCCCTGCTTGGTGGCCTTGGACTTGATGGCGGCGACGTCGGAGCCGCAGCCCGGCTCGGACATTGAGAACGAGCCACGCAAGTCACCGGTGGCCATACGCGGCAAGAAGTCCTTCTTCTGCGCGTCCGTGCCGTGATGCATGATCATGTAGGCGACGATGAAGTGCGTGTTGACGATTCCGCTGACGCTCATCCAGCCGCGGGCGATCTCCTCGACCACGAGGGCGTAGGTCAGCAGGGACTCGCCGAGGCCGCCGTATTCCTCCGGAATGACCAGGCCGAAGATTCCCATCTCCTTCATGCCCTCGACGATCGCGGTGGGGTATTCATCCGCGTGCTCGAGCTCCTGGGCGACGGGGATGATCTCGTTGTCCACGAAGTCGTGCACCGCGCTGAGGATCTCCTGCTGCACCTCGGTGAGGCCCTCGGTCTCGAGCAAACGTCCCATGTCGCGTCCTTCCGGTGATTGGCATGCCGCTGTCTGCCGCCTATGTTACTGGTGAGTAGGCCATTGGCATCCCGTGCCCCCGGGTCGGTCGGGCTTACCCTGTGATTGCTGCAGGATGACCACTTCAGACGTGGAGGATCTATGTCATCAGCATCCGGTTCGTCGGCCGCCGGTGCACCCTGGGGCTCCCGCCTGTTCTACCGACACCGGGCACCGGTGGGCGTCCCAGATGCCCCGGCCATGGTGCACATCCACGGCTTCGCCATCAGCGGCCGGACCCTGCTACCCACCGCCCGGATCCTGGCCCAACGGTTCGACACCTACGTGCCGGATCTGCCGGGGCACGGCCGCAGCGAGGGGCCATCCACCCCGTTGGATTTCATCGGCTTCGCCGAGGCGGTTGTGCGGTTCTTGGACGCCGTCGGACTGGAACGCGCCTCGCTGGTGGGCAACTCCATGGGGTCCGCTGTGATCGCCCATGTCGGGCGCCTCTATCCGGATCGGGTCGAGCGACTGATCCTGGTGTCCCCCGCGGGCGGCGCCGCCAACCAGCCACTGCCGCGCGCGCTGGCACAGATGGCGCTGGACGGTGTTCGCGAGCCGGTCACCCTGCTGCCCGCCGCGTTGCAGGCATACGCGAGTTTCGGGGTGCGCAAGACCTTCCGTCAGTTCGAC
>JAUPKO010000166.1 GCA_030837395.1 Actinomycetota bacterium
CCACGATCTCCAGCTCCTGGAAGGCGACGTCTTCACACAGGCCGTTGCTGCCAGTCTCGAACACTTCGACGAGCCCGTATCCCTTGCTGGCGGCCAACAACGCCAGGCTGATACGCCCTTGGCTGCGTTCGGACTGGCTGGCGTAGGGGCGATAGTGAAGCAGCCCGACGGCGAGCCGGGTGACGAGCGTTGGCATGAGGAGGCCCTCGGTGTTGTCCGGCAACGGTTGCGGACGCCGGGGCGGGCGGGTTCGTATCCAGCACCCGTCCCGGCGCCTGAATCCCACCCTGACCGGCCGCGTGACCAGCGGAAACGCCCGAACGTGGAACCAATACGCCCCTGCCGTGGACCCATGGTTCCGGTATCGTGATCCGGATCACGCAAGGGGGTACGGATGGTCACCATGGGTCAGTGGACCGGCCGGGAAACCCGGTTACTGAGGCATGCACTTCGCCTGACCGTCCGTGACTTCGCCGAAGACCTCGGCGTCAGTCCGCGCACCGTCTCCAAATGGGAGACCGCAGGCTCCGGCCGGACGCCCCGGCCGGAGTTGCAGGCCGCGCTCGACACCCTCCTGGCGCGCGCCACCGATGAAGACCGCGAGCGGTTCGAGCAGGCCCGCGTGGAGGCAGCTGCTCCGACGCCGGAGAACGACGAGCCGCTGCACCCGGGTCAGGGGCACGCTCGCCCCGACCATCCACCGCTCCCGTTGGGCCTGGTCAGCGGCCTGCCTCACATGAACGTCGACCAGCTCCGCCAAGTCAGTCAGCTCGTGGACGACGCCCGTGGCCAGCACGAGGGTGACCTCGTGCCGTACTTCGCCGCTCGCATCGAGGACTGCCAAACCCAGGACGGCAGTCTCGGCCCCATCCGGACACTGCCGTCCACTCTGAGCGTCATCGCTGCCCTGGACGTCACCGCCCGCCAGGTCAGCCTCCTCATCCGGCGACAGCTCCTGACCCTGGCCGCCCGCAGTGCCGAGTTCACCGGCTGGCTGTACCGGGACGCCGGAGCCCTGGACCAGGCCACGTACTGGTACGACCGCGCCACCGAGTGGGCCCAAGAAGCCCACAACCCGGCCATGCAGGGGTACGTGCTACTGCGCAAGTCGCAGATGGCCTACGACCACCACGACGGCATTCGAGTCCTGACCTTGGCCGAAGCCGCCGAGTTCGGCCCGTGGCAGTTGCCCGCCTGTGTTCGGGCGGAAGTTGCTCAGCAGCAGGCTCTCGGGCTCGGCATGCTCGGATCGCCCCGAGACGACGTTGAACGCAAGCTCGACCGCGCTTGGAGCTTGCTCGGCCAGGCGAAGCCGGCGGACGACGACAGCCACCTGCTTGGAGCGGTGCTGACCGAGGGAACGCTGCGACTGCGCAGCGGCGTCTGCTACACCGAGGCCGGGCAGACCGAGCGGGCCACCGACCTCTTCGGCCAGGTGCTCGCCGGTGACACGCTGTCCCGCCGCGACGCCGGCTACTTCACCGCCCGGCGAGCGGCCGCCTTCGCCCTCGGCGGCGACCCCGATACCGCGGCCACCCTCGCCTTGCAGTCCGTCGAGGTCGCCACCAGCGCCAACTCCCAGCGCACTCTGCGGGTCGTGAGCGACGTCGTCACCACCCTCCAACCGTGGAGCGACCGGCCCGCCGTCCGCAGCCTGAGTGAGGCCGTCGCCCAGTAGGCCGTCGCCCAGTAGCCATCAGGCGTTGTGCGCGTCAGGCACCAGCCACTCCGCCACCGTGCGAATGACGAAGGCTTGCCACTCCTGGCTCTGGGGGTTGAGGTATTGGGGATCGTCATGGACCGCGAAGCCGTGCTGCGACCCCTCCACCGTCACCAGCCAATGCTCGGCCGTGAAGCGCGGCAACGCATCCAGCGTCGAGGCGATGGGGACCAACGTGTCCTTCGTGCCATGCACCAGAAGCGTAGGGGCCTGGATCTCCCGGATGGCGCTGTCGAGGTCGAACCAGAACACCTCATGGAAGATGGCCCGGCCGTGCCGCAGGTTCGGGTTGAAGGCGATGTACCCCTGCGCGTCCAGTTCGGTCGCCGCCTCGGGCTTGAGGTGGTCGTTCTCCCAGAACGGCGTGTTGTCGATCGTCCGGCGCTTGTAGTTGAACTGTGGGTTGAGCAACACGAGCCGCTCTACCTCCGCCGGGCGCTTGGCCGCGTAGTAGGCGCAGATTCCGCCGCCGAAGCTGGCCCCGAGGAGGCTGACCGACGCCGCACCCGTCGCCTCCCGCACCTGGGCCAGGGCCACCCGGATGTCGTTGAGTACGGCTGCGAGCGTCAACTCCTCCATCCGGCCCTCGGACTGCCCGTGTCCGCGCAGGTCGAAGCGCAGCGACGCCACTCCAGCCTCGGCCAAGCCGTCTGCCAGTCGCGTGAAGAAGCCACCCTCCTGCCGCGTCACCCCGCCACCGTGCACCAACACGACCGCCTGATCCGTGGCCTGCTCCGGCTCGACCAGCGTGGCCGCCAGCTTCAGGCGGTCGAGCGTCGTGACGGCGGTTTCCTGGTGCTTGGTCATGGTCCCGATCCTGGCACGGGCCGGGGCGGCGACCCGGGAGCGTCCGCCACCTGGGCTGGCAGGTGGTCGACAGCTTGCGACACGTTTCGTCGCCCCCTTCACCTGGTGTCTCCCAATTGTGGAGTATTATGATCTTGAACCTCAAGGAACCACGCTGCCATGTCGAACGCCAGGTACAACCGAAATCCAGCGGAGGCACGTCGGTGCCGCCTCGTAGGCTCCGTTCGTGAGTCAAGCCGATCTCCGTCGAGACCTCATCAGCCGGGCTACTCGTCGCGCCTTCCGCGAATTGGCCGTCAGCATCGTGGTGCGCGACATCCACGGCATGTGGCAGGACGAGGGCTTCCCGCCAGCCGACCCCTCGCCCAACGAGAACGGCGAGCGGCGATCGCTTTATCAGGGCTACCTGGACGCTGTCGACTGGTCCGATCTTGGTCAAGTCGCCCGCGCCGTCCGTGTGTTCGAACTGACCGCCAAGGGCTTCGAGCCGCAGTTCCAGCAGTCGGCTTACGACCTCATCCGGCGGGACGGCTTCCAGGTGCTCGACTCTGGCCGCATCGTAGGCGGACCGACCGCCGTAGTCAGAGAAGGTGCCCTTGCCAACCTGGCCGATCCCGCTGCCGTCAGGGAGCACCTCGACCGCATCAGCCGCGCCATCGAGTCCGACGACCCCGCGCAGGCCATTGGCTCCGCCAAGGAACTCATCGAGAGCACAGCCAAGCTGGTGCTCCGAGAACTGGGTCGCTCCGCGGACGACGCGCGGGATCTCCCCAAGCTCGCGATGGAGGCCCAGCTTGCCCTCAAGGTGCACCCATCCACGGCAGCACCCGGACCCGACGGCAGCGATGCCGTCAAGCGCATCCTGGGCGGAGTGACAACCGTTGCGACCGGTGTAGCCGAGCTACGCAACAAGGCGGGCACCGGTCACGGCCCCGGAAGCCCGCGGGCAGGACTCGGCGTGCGTCACGCTCACCTGGCCGTGGGCGCCGCCCGTCTGTGGTGCGAGTTCATGCTCGATACGCTCGGCGATCCAGCCGCGCCATGGCGGAAGTCCCAGCCCTGACGGTTTGTGCCGTCCGTCGGCCCGCCCATCGCCGCGTCTCGACACCGACTGTCCGTAGTGCCGAGTAGGTTCGGCGTTGCAGCCCCGGTCGTCAATAACTCAGCCGCCATCCGCCTTGATCAATCACCTGAAAAGGACTTGAAGAGTAGGAGTTATGCACCCATCACTCGCCATGCACCGTAACCGCAACGCGCCATCAGCGGTGACCGCTGCCACCTTGACGACTAGTCATCGCGAAGGCGCGGCGTGACCGCCGTTCCCACGCCCGCGAGCTTCCGGACGCTCCGGACCTGGGAAGGCGAGCAGAGCCGGGCTTTCGAGGAGCTCGCCTACCAGCTTCTGCGGTCACAGGTGCCTGCGGGAACGCGTGCCATCCGCACGGGGAACCCTGACGGCGGAGTCGAGTGGTATGCGAGTCTTCCGGACGGCACCGAGTGGGGGTGGCAGGCCAAGCACGTTGACGGAGTAGACGCCCTCCTAACAGCCATGACCGGCTCCGTCGAGCGAGTGGCCAAAGACCGTCCCAAGCTGACCAAGCTCGTATTCGTGATTTCGTCGAACTTGGCGACGGGGAAGAACCGGGCCAACCGCAAGTCGCAGCGCCAGAAGTACGAAGACAAGGTTGCGGCTTGGAAGGCAACGATCCCCCGAGCGAGCGAGATAACATTTGAGCTGGTTCAGGAAAGTGACCTGCTCGACGAACTCGCCAAGCCCGAGCACGAGGGCCGCCGCTGGTTCTGGTGGGGCGAACTGACGCTTGGGCCCGTTTGGCTGCGGCAGCGGCTCCAGGAACAAGCCGACGCGGCGAGTGAGAAGTACCGTCCGGACCTTCAGGTTGACGTGCCCATCCAGGATGACCTCTTGGCACTTGGGTTCGATAACTCGATTCACGCGCAGTATGTGCGGCGTCGCCGAGATCTGCTGTCGTCGATCAAGGATCTTCGCCTCCCCTACAAGGGCGAACCTTCAGACCTGACGGTCTATCAGGCTGTGGTTGATGCGGCGGCGGCCCTGGGGGTGACGCTGTCTTCGTTGACCATCC
>JAUPKO010000167.1 GCA_030837395.1 Actinomycetota bacterium
CAACCACTATTTCGACACCTTCCTCAACCCGGTGGACCTGCTGTGGTCGTTCTTCCAGGCGGTGTTGATGGCGATCACGATCCTGCTGATCCACACCTACTTCGGCTTCTTCGCCAGCGGCGGGCCGTCCGGTGTCGGGGTGGCGGTCGGCAACGCGGTCCGCACGTCCCTGATCGTCGTGGTCTCGGTGACCCTGATGGTGTCGCTGGCGATCTACGGTTCCAACGGCAACTTCAACCTGGCCGGGTAGGGCACTGCGATGGCGGCCAGAAGACTCTCCGAGCGCGGATCCGTCCGGGCGCTGGCCGGGGCGCTGACCGTGCTGACGCTACTGATGGTCGTCGTGATCGCCGTCGGACTGTTCCGGGGCAGTTTCACCAAGTCCGTGCCGGTGACGGTGGTGGCCGATCGGGCCGGCCTGGTGATGTACCCCGACGCCAAGGTGAAACTGCATGGCGCCCAGGTGGGTCAGGTCGACTCCATCGAAGCGCTGCCCGACGGCGGGGCGGTGCTACGCCTGGCCATCGACCCCGATGCGATCGACTCGATCCCGGCCAATGTGGGCGCCGAGATCACCTCCTCGACGGTGTTCGGTGCCAAGTTCGTCGAACTGGTTCCGCCGCAGGACCCGTCGGCCGAACCCCTGCGCCCGGATACCGTGATCCGCGGCGGGGACAAGGTCACCGTCGAACTCAACACCGTGTTCCAGCAGCTGGTGTCGGTGCTGGCGAAGGTGGAACCGGCCAAGCTCAACCAGACTCTCGGCGCGCTGGCGAAGTCCCTCAACGGCCGCGGGGAGAAGTTCGGCCAGACCCTGGTCGACCTGGATGGCGCGCTGGCCAAGCTCAACCCGGCGCTGGGCAATCTCAACGACGAACTCGTCTTGGCGCCAACGGTTTTCGATGCCTTCGCCGACGCCGGAGGAGACCTGCTCGAGATCATCGACAACACCACCAAGATCGGTGACACCGTCGTCGACCAGCGCGACAGCCTGGACGCGCTGCTGGTGAGTGCGATCGGACTGGCCGACATCGGCACCGAGGTGGTGTCGGCCAACCGGGACCCGCTGACCGATGTCGTGCACCTGCTGGCCCCGACGACCGATCTGACCAGCCGGTACAACGAGGCCCTGACCTGCGGTCTGGGTGCGATGCTGCCGTTGGCTAACGGGCCGGGCCTGCCGGTGCCGGGAGCCGTTCTGTTGCAGGGCTTCTTCCTGGGGCGGGAACGCTACCGCTACCCCGACAACCTGCCGAAGGTGGCGGCCAAGGGCGGCCCGCAGTGCACCGACCTGCCCAACGTGGGCTACGAGGTCCGGCCTCCGTTCGTCGTCACCGATATCGGAGCCAACCAGGCGCAGTACGGCAACCAGGGCATCCTGCTGAACTCGGACGCCCTCAAGCAGGCGTTGTTCGGACCATTGGCCGGGCCGCCACGCAACAGCGCGCAGATCGGTCAGCCGGGATGACGAGTCTGTTCCGGACCTCGGTGAAGGTGGGGATCTTCAGCGTGGTGATGCTGCTGGTCACCGCGGCGCTGTTCGCCACCTTCGGGCAGTTCCGGACCGCCTCGGACAGCCGCTACGCGGCGTTGTTCGAGGACGTCTCGAGCCTGAAATCCGGTGACGCAGTCAAGGTCGCCGGCGTCAAGGTGGGGACTGTCAACAGCGTCGAGTTGCAACCAGACAACACGGTGCTGGTCGGTTTCGGCGCCGACCGCGACATCGTCCTGACGGCGGGTACCAAGGCCGCGGTGCGGTATCTCAACCTGGTCGGAGACCGCTACCTCGAACTGCTCGACAGTCCCGGATCGGCGGCGATCGCCCCACCGGGGTCGGTCATCCCCGCGGACCGCACCGTGCCGGCGCTGGACCTCGACCTGCTGCTGGGCGGACTCAAACCCGTTGTGCAGGGCCTCAACCCGCAGGCCGTCAATGCGCTGACCGGTTCACTCATCCAGATCCTGCAGGGCCAGGACGGCAACATCGAGTCACTGTTCGCCAAGACTTCGGCGTTCTCCAACTCGCTGGCCGACAACAGCGCCACCGTCCAGCAGTTGATCGACAACCTCAACACCGTCCTGGCGACCATCGCCAAGGACGGCGACAAGTTCTCCTTAGCGGTGGACCGGCTGGAAAGACTGGTCACCGGACTGGCCGCCGACCGGGACCCGATCGGCGACGCCATCACCGCGTTGGAAGCCGGCAGCGCCTCGCTGACCGACCTGTTGACCGAGGCCCGCCCGGCGCTGGCCGGTACCGTCGATGAACTGTCCCGGCTGGCCCCGCTCCTCGACGGGGACAAGGAGACCCTCGACCTCGCCTTGCAGAAGGCGCCGAAGAACTATCGCAAACTGGTGCGGCTGGGGTCCTACGGCAGCTGGATCAACCAGTACCTGTGTGGAATGTCGGTGCGGGTCACCGATCTTCAGGGCCGCACCGCCTACTTCCCGTGGATCATCCAGCACACCGGAAGGTGCGCTGAGCCCTAATGGAGAGATATCGCGGATCCAACCTCATCCGGCCCGGCATCGTCGGGGTGGTGCTCGTCGTGCTGATCATCACCGTCGGCCTGCAACCCCAGCAGTTGCTGAACCTGGCCACCTCGATCCGGCATCAGGCTGTGTTCGCTGAGGCCGGCGGCCTGGTGCCGGGCAATGACGTCAAGGTCTCCGGGGTGAAGGTCGGCACGGTCAACGACATCGCCTTGGGCGAGGGCCCGAACGCCGGCCGGGCGTTGGTGACCTTCATGGTCGACGGCCGGGTTCGGCTCGGGTCGGACACCACCGCGCACATCCGCACCGGGACCCTGCTGGGCCAGCGGGTGCTGACC